>JAIEIQ010000261.1 GCA_029065305.1 Oscillospiraceae bacterium | reverse complement strand
GGCGTTGATACCCACGCCGGTGCCGGTGGAAACCGCGATCATCAGGTTCTGCACCGGGAAGGCCAGGGACACCGCGTTGAGGGCGTCCTCGCTGACCCGGGAGACGTAGACGCTGTCCACAATGTTGTAGAGGGCCGAAACCAGCATGGAGATCATGATCGGCACCGACATGCTCAGCAACAGCCGGTTGACCGGCAGAACACCCATCTTATTTTCCTGCATCTTTTCTCTTTTCTCTTCCATTCTCCTCTTCCTTTCCGAGCCCGCCCGGGGCTCTGCTGTGCTGTTGGTAGAAAATTCGCGCAAAAAAAATACCCGCCCCTGAGGACCGGTACCCCATCGGAGCCAAATGCTCCGCAAGGCTGGCTGTAGCTTTACTTATCTTAGCAGGTGCAGTGGGATTTGTCAACGCCGTATCCGGAAATTTCCCGCCGGTTGGCTGGATTTCATCGAAAACGCCCCTTTTTCTGGACAGAAAGAGGGGCGTTTTTGTCGAAACTGCCTACATCCAGATGGAAAAAACCCGCAGCACCTTTTCCAGAACCTTCCGCAGCCAGGACCGCTCCCGCCACCGCGCCAGGTCCACCGGGGCGCTGGCGGCCATGATGCGCTCCATGTCCGCCTGGATGTCCCCGACGGCGGGGGCGCCGTAGAGGAGCACCCCGCACTCGTAGTGGAGCTGGAAGCTCCGGTAGTCCATGTTCACCGTGCCCACGAAGGCCAGCTCCCCGTCGGCCACAAAGCTTTTGGCGTGAAGAAATCCCGGCGTGAACTCGTAAATTCTCACCCCGTGCTCCAGCAGCCGCTGGTAGTAGGACCCAGCCACCACCGCTGTATACCGGTGGTCCGGAATCCCCGGCAGCATCAGCCGCACGTCTACCCCGCTCTCCGCCGCCAGGCACAGCGCGCGCACCACGCTGTCCTCCACGGCGAAATAGGGCGTGGTCAGCCAGATGGACCGCCGGGCGTTGGAAATGCACTGGAGAAAGACATCCTCCGCCGGGTTGTCCGGGTTGTTCATGGGGCCGTCGGAAAAGGGCTGGCACCAACCCTCCCCCCGGCGGGACTCCGGCGGACGGTAGTAGTCGTGCTCCTCGTGGAGGCGGCTGCCCATCATCTCCCACATGTGGATAAACCGGGCCGTCAGGCCCCAGGCCCCCGCGCCGTCCAGAAGGATCCCGCTGTCCTTCCACTTCCCGAACCGCCGGACAAGCCCCGCGTACTCGTCGGCCACGTTCACCCCGCCGGTATAGGCGTACTGCCCGTCCACACAAAGGATCTTCCGGTGGTCCCGGTAGTTGAAATAGAGCCGGTTGACATACTGGTGGACCGGATTGAAGATCCGCACGGAGATCCCGGCCTCCCGCATCCGGTCGATGGTCTCGTTGCGCATCCGGGTGATGTTGCCGAAATCGTCAAAGAGGACGCAGATCTCCACCCCGTGCCGGGCCCGCTCCTCCAGGACGGCCAGCATCCGATCCCAGAGCCGTCCCTCCGCCAGAATGAAATACTCCAGGAAGATGAACCGCTCCGCCCCCGCCATTTTCGCCAGGGCGTCGTCAAAGAAGTCCGCCCCCTCCGGAAAGTACACCGCCCGGGTGTCCCGGTAGAGGAGAAAATTCCGCCGGGCCAGCATGGACGCCGTCCGGGACCAGACGGGCAGGGCCCCGTCCAGCCGGGCGATATCCTCCCGGCTCCGCTCCCGCTCCCGGGCGCGGATGGCCGGGGCCTTGACGGGCAGCAGGTCCAGGCCCTTCTTCTGAACGTTCCCGCCCCAGAGGATATAGAGGATCAGCCCCGCCACCGGCACCGCTACCACCAGCAGGGTCCAGGCCAGCTTGTAGCTGGCGCTGGCCGGGCTGGACTGGATAGAAATGGCTGCGGCGATGGCAACCGCCTCCATCACGCCGAAGACAATGGCCGCGTGGGCCTGCAAAAAAACCGTCAAGAGCACGACGGCCCCAATATTCAGCAGCAGCAGCGCCGCTGCCAGCGCGATGCGCAGAGAGGCGGACACCCGCCGCTCTGTAGTCTGTTTCAGTGGCCGTCTCACCGCGTTCTCCTCCCCTGTCTTATTGATTCCGCTCCAGCAGGCTGTACTTCACATTCCAGAGCTTCTGAGACAGATCCACATAGTACCGGTGGGGGTTGTCAAAGCGCTTGACCTCCTCCCACAGGGTGTCCACCTGCTCCTGGCAGTAGGTCCGGATATCCTCCAGCGAGGGGCTCTCGTACACCCGGACGCCCCCCCGAACCACCGGGATCTGGAGCTCCTTGGCGGTGAAGTCCCGGACCTCCTTCTTCTTCCAGGTCGCGTCCGGGTCGAAGATGGTCAGGGGCTTGCTGTCGTCCACCACCTCGTCGTGGATGGTCAGATAGTCGGCGATGGCCTTGCCTGTGTCCTTGCCGTAGAAGCGGTAGAGCTTCTTATAGTGGGGGGTGGTGATCTTGGTGACGTTTTCGCTGATCTTGATCTTGGGGGTGATGGTCCCCTCCCCGTCCTCCACCGCCACCAGCTTGTAGACGCCGCCGAAAACCGGCTCGCTGCGGGCGGTGATC
>JAIEIQ010000260.1 GCA_029065305.1 Oscillospiraceae bacterium | reverse complement strand
TTTTCGGAAGTTTTTTCAGCGCCCCGCCAGCCTTTCGACCGGCTCCTCTCAGACAGCTCGCTTATTCTACCAGAACCCAAGCCGTTTGTCAAGTGCTTTTTTCGCTCCCGATGAAGTTTTTTCAGCTGCTCGCCTCGTTGAGCTCCCCGCTCGCTGACGGCTTGACTAATATATCAGATTCACCCCCTGTTGTCAATAGTTTTCTCGAAAAAATTTCAAAAATTTTTCCAGTTTACCTGGAGACATTTTCCCCTTCCCATGATATAGTATGTCCAGAAGCTTTTCATTATATATATTGTGGAGGTATCCCATGTACATCAAGAAGCTGGCCGCCTCCTTCGGCCGTCTGGAGCGTGCGGAGCTGTCCCTCCGGCCTGGGCTGAACGTGATAGAATCCCCCAACGAGGGCGGAAAATCCACCTGGACCGCCTTTCTTCAGATTATGTTTTACGGTCTGAACACCCGGGACCGCAGCCCCAACGCCGATAAACGCCGCTACCAGCCCTGGAGCGGCGCTTTCATGGAGGGCAGTATGGACCTTCAGGCCGGCGGCCGGGACCTGACCCTCACCCGGCGCACCGCCCGGGCCAACTCCCCCATGTCCGCCTTTTCCGCCGTCTATACCGGCACCGCCTCCCCCGTGGAGGGCCTCACCGCCTCGGACTGCGGCGAGCTCCTGCTGGGCGTCCCCCAGGAGGTCTACGTCCGCAGCGCCCTCATCCGCCAGGGCGGTCTGGCCATCGGCCCCCACGCGGCCCTGGAGCAGCGCATCAACGCCCTCATCACCACCGGCGAGGAGGACGTGTCCTGCTCCGCCGTCTCCGACCGCCTGCGGCGGCAGCTCAACCGCCGCCGACACAATCAGACGGGCCTGCTGCCCCAGCTGGAGCGGGAGCTCACCCTCGTCCAAACCACGCTGGGGGAGCTCCAAACTCTGGACGCTCAGCTCCAGGGCTGTGAAAAGGACCTGACCGCCATCCAGTCCCAGATCCAAAACGTCCACGCCCTTCTCTCCCGCCACGAGGCCGCGGACCAGGCCGACGCCCTCTCCCGGCAGGCGGAGGCCCGGCAGGAGGCCCAAGCCGCCAGCCGCCGTCTGGCCCAGCTGGTGGAGGAGGCCCGCCGCCGCGCGGACCGCTCCGCCCAGGCTCTCCAGGAGGCGGAGGGGGCCGCTGCCGCCCACTCCCCGCCGGAGTCCGCCGCTGAAACGCCGCCCCGGCTCCTTCTCTGGCCCCTTCTGGCAATCCCCCTGGCCTTCGCCGCCGCTTTCTTCTTTTCATTTTCTCCCGCCGCCGCTGCCGGCGCGCTGGCGATCTCTTTTCTCATTATAATGGGTATCCTGCTGCTTCACGCCCGCCAAAAAAGCCGCTGGCAGGCCGGTCAGGACCGCCGCCAGGCGGAGGAAACGGCATACCAGGCCCTTCTGAGCGCGCTGGATGCCGCCCGCGCCGCCCACCAGTCCGACCTGGACGCCCTCTCCGCCGCCGAGGCCGGCTATGAGGCCAGCCTCCGCTCCGCCCAGCCCGCCGCCGCTCTCTCCGGCGCGTCAGCCCAGCCCGTCAAACGCCCCACGCTGACCAGGGACCAGCTGCAAAACAGCCTGCGGGCTCTTCTCGGCCGGGAGGAATCCCTCAAGGCCGCCATCCACCGGACCGCCGGCCAGATCCAGGGCCGCGGCGACCCCATCGCCCTGCGGGAGCAGGAGGCGGCGCTTCTCTCCCGCCGGGAGGGGCTCCAGGCGGAGTACGACGCCATCGCCCTGGCCATGGAGGTCCTCTCCCAGGCGGACACGGACCTGCAAAACCGGTTTTCTCCGGCTCTGGGAGAAAAATCGGCGGAGATATTTACAAAGCTCACCCAGGGGAAGTATAATAGAGTTCTGCTGGATCGGGAGATGACCCCCTCCGCCCAGGAGACGGACCGTCTGGCCCCCCACGAGGCCGCGCTCCTCAGCCAGGGTGCGTCGGACCAGCTCTATCTGGCGGTGCGCCTCGCGGTGTGCCAGCTGGTGCTGCCGGCGGAAAACGCCGCCCCCATCATCCTGGACGACGCCCTGGTCAGCTTCGACGACGGGCGCATGGCCGCGGCCCTGGACTATCTGCTGGAGCTCTCCGCCCAGCGGCAGATCCTGCTCTTCACCTGCCAGAGCCGGGAGGCATCCTGCCTGCGCCGCCTCCACCCCAACGCCTGCCACATTGTCAGTCTGTGAGGTCCTGCTATGCCGTTCTTTTTTCCCGACGCCTGTGTCTCGCCCCTCCAGCGGGGCTGCTTCACCTTTCTCCTCCTGCTGGCCTACAGCTTCCTGGGCTGGTGCGGGGAGATGGTATACTGCTCCATCGGCCAGAGAAAGCTATGTGAGAAGCGGGGCTTTCTCAACGGCCTCCTCTGCCCCATCTACGGCCACGGAGCCCTGGTGGTCCTGCTGGCTCTGGACGGCGGGTGTGAAAATCCCCTGCTGACCTTCCTGCTGGGGGCGGTGCTCACCTCCGCCGTGGAGTATATCACCTCCTATGGCATGGAGAAGCTCTTCCACATGCGCTGGTGGGACTACTCCCACTACCGTTTCCACCTCCGAGGCCGGGTCTGCCTGCTCAATTCCACCCTCTTCGGTCTGGCCAGTGTGTTCCTCTGCCACTTCGCCAACCCGCCTATCGCCCGGCGGCTGGGCGCCCTCTTCGCCGCCGGCCTGGGGGTCCCTCTGGCCCTGGTGCTGGGCGTCCTCTACCTGGCGGATATCGCCGTCTCCGTCCGCAGCGCCCTCCGCGTGGGCAGCCACCTGGCCAAGCTCCACGCCGTCCACGACGAGCTGGCCCAGCGGCTGGAGCAGCTCCGGGCCGGACAGCGCCAGTTCACCGAAGCCCAGCGCCAGCGGCTGGAGGAGGTCCGGGCGGAGGCCCAGCGGAAGCTCCACGCCCTCTACGAGCGTCAGGACTTCTTCGACCGCCGCCTGCTGCAATCCTTCCCCACCCTGAAATCCGCCCGCCACAGCGAGGCTCTGTCCAAGCTGCGTGAATATCTGGAAAACCGGAAGCAATTCATCAAAGAAAACAAGGAGATGTAAGCAATGTCTGAATGCACCCACGACTGCTCCACCTGCGGCGAGAGCTGCGGGGAGCGCACCGAGCCCCAGTCCTTTTTGAAGGAGCACAACCCCGCCGCCCGTGTGGGCAAGGTCTTCGGCGTCGTATCCGGCAAGGGCGGCGTCGGCAAGAGCATGGTCACCAGCCAGCTGGCGGTGCTCATGAGTCGGAAGGGCTATCAGGTGGGCGTCCTGGACGCCGACGTCACCGGCCCCTCCATTCCCAAGTGCTTCGGCGTCCGCCAGCGGGCCATGGCCGACGAGCGGGGGATGCTCCCCGTCCCCACCTCCACGGGCATCCAGCTCATGAGCGTGAACCTGCTGCTGGACAACGAGACGGACCCGGTCCTCTGGCGGGGCCCGGTCATCGGCGGAGTGGTAACCCAGTTCTGGACCGACGTGATCTGGGACGTGGACTACCTCTTCGTAGACATGCCCCCGGGCACCGGCGACGTGGCCCTGAGCGTGTTCCAGTCCCTGCCCCTGGACGGACTGATCATCGTGGCCTCCCCCCAGGAGCTGGTGAGCATGGTGGTGGAGAAGGCCGTGAAGATGGCGGAGATGATGAACGTGCCCATCGTGGGCATTGTGGAGAACATGAGCTATCTCCTCTGCCCCGACTGCGGCAAGGAGATCTCCCTCTTCGGCCCGGGCCGGACCCAGGCCGCCGCCGACGCCCACAACCTGAAGCTCCTGGCCCGGATGCCCCTGAACCCGGAGCTGGCCTCCCTCACCGACGCAGGCCGCATCGAGGACTTCCAGGGCGATTGGCTGGAAAATCTGGCGGACATCCTGGAGAAGTTCGACAGCAAGCAGTAATCAATCCACTCCATCAATACCATCTGTAAAGGAGGCTTCGCCTATGTTCCGAGAAATGCGCCGGAAAAAGCAAGTCCTGCCGGAGTCCGACTGCCTGTCCATCCTGGACCGGGGCACCGCCGGGGTCCTGGCCCTGTCCGGGGACGATGGCTACCCCTATGCCGTCCCCATCAGCTACGTCCGGGAGGGGGACACCCTCTATTTCCACTGCGCCCAGTCCGGCCACAAGCTGGACGCCGTCGCCCGTAATGAGAAGGCCTCCTTCTGCGTTATCGACCAGGATCAGGTGGTCCCGGAGCGGTACACCACCCACTACCGCAGCGTCATCGCCTTTGGCCGGATGCGGATTGTCGAGGCCCCGGCGGAGAAGCGCCGCTCTGTGGAGCTGCTGGCCCGGAAGTACGCCCCCGCCGACACCCCGGAGCACCGGACGGAGTATATCGAAAAAGATTTTTCCCGGCTGTGCGTGCTGGCATTGACCATCGAGCACGTAACCGGAAAGCAGGCCAGAGAGCTGGTCCCCGCCGCGCAGTAACGCGGTAAAACGAACCGCCCGCGCCGTTTTTTGGCGCGGGCGGTTCTCTGTTCGCTTTCCGTCTACTGTGCCAGCACAGCGGCCAGTCCGGCCTGGCTCTCCAGGGTCCCCTCATCCAGCCACTTGGTCCTCCCCACCGAGCCGCCGTCGTGGTACACCGCCAGCAGCAGCCCGTCCGGCGGCTGGACGCAGCCGTCCTGGACTGGGAACTCCCAGTCCCCGATCCTCTCCATGCCCTCCTGGGACAGCTCATAGCGCACATCCGCCCGGAAGACGTTCACATAGTCCTCCACAAGCCCGCTGTAGCTGGAAACCCACGCGATCTCCTCCACCCGGTACTCCCCTGTGAAGAGGGCCCGCGTCTCCCCGGACCAGCCGCCCATATACGCCTCCACGGCCTTCCGGACCTCGCCGTCCAGCACATAGCCGTCCTTGTCCAGAAACAGCACCGTCATCCCCTCGGCCTCCTGCCAGTCCGGCTCCTCGGCCAGGGAGCCCCAGTCCGCGAAGGGCGCTTCCCCGTTCAGCCGGAAGGTCCGTGCCGTCTCCATCATCAGCTTCTCGTTTTCCGCCCAGCTCTCCGGGTTGGAAGCGAAGCCCCGGAGCTCCCAGCTGCCGCCCTTTCCGTCCGCAAGGTAGAGCATCCGCTCTCTGCCGCCGTCCTTTCCCGCCGTTACGGACGCGAAGCTCCCGTCGTAGTCCGCCGTCTCCTGACGCCACACCTCCAGCACGGCCTCATTTCGGCTCATCCACATCCCGCCGGGTCCCTCCCGGACCGTCCACCCCTCGGGCACATAGATGCTCCAGCCGTCCCCCTCATAGATAGTGCAGGCGATCTCCTTTCCGCCCACCTGGAGCACGGGTCCCTTCTCGCCGGGGGCCTCCGGCGTCTCGCCGCCGTCTATCTGCTGTACCGGTGCTTTCGTCTCCGGCTCAGGCCGGTTCCAGGGCTGCCAGATGATAATCCCCGCTGCGGCCAGTCCGGCCAGAATCGCCAGCACAATCCCCGCAATTTTCTTCTTGTCTATCGTCATGTACACCGTACCTCCTGTTCTGTCTGTCGAAGCCTACGGGCTTTATTATAGCGGATCTCCCCTCATCTGTGGGTTACAGCTCCATTACAATCCAATAACGAAGCAGTTCCTATTTGGTAACAGCCGGGCAGGCCGGCCATCCCGTGAATTTATGCGCTCTCCCCCGGGAAGCTCTTGTCAAAACAGGGGGGCGTTTGGTATAATAGGTCGATATCATCTGGAAAGGAAGAAACAGACATGCGGATACGAACGAGAGTTCTTTCACTCCTGCTGACGGCGGCGCTGCTGTTGTCCTCCCTCTCCTGGGCCTCTCTCGCCCGGGCGGAGGAGGCGGACGGCGTCACCGGCAGCATCTCTGCCACCCTGCGGGTGGACTACGCCCAGCGGCTGGACGCCCTTCGGGACCGGCAGGTCCAGGCGGAGCTGCTGCGGGATGGCAGGAGCCTGGGCGTCCTCCCTCTGTGGGAGGCGGACAGCGGCCTTGACGCGGGCGGCTATGCCGCCGAGGTCTCCCTGCGCAACCCGGAGGGCGGGGATCTGGGTGGCGGGCAGTGGCCCGGATACCTGGATCTGACCGTGAAGGACCTGCCCCGGGGGAGCTACAGCCTGCGCTTCACGGGCCGGGGCTATGTGACCTGCACCGTCGATCTGGCCCTGGAGGACTGCGCCCGGTACGCCATCCTGGGCACCGGCGACGCCACCTTCACCCTGGGCGACGTGGACGGCAGCGGACAGGTGGACAAGGCCGACCGGGAGGCGCTTGCCGCCGCCCTGGGCAGCGAGAAGGACGCCGATCTGGAGCGCTTCGACCTGGACGGCGACGGCACCATTGACATCGTGGATCTGGCCTATGTGGACCGGCAGCTGGAGGCCCAGGGGGAGGCGGAGTGCCTGAAGACCGCCCTGCTGGATCCGCCGGTGGACGTGGACGGCCTCGCCGCCAAGCTGGCGGCGGCGGGCACGGCTGTCACCGGGGATCTGGAGAACCTCTTCCTGGACAACGGCGAGACCGTCCGGCTCGCCGGGGAGAACATCCAGCTGGAGATGGACCTGGATCGGACCGTGGACCTCCAGCAGGTCCAGATCGTCTCCCCCAGCGGCGCGGGGGAGGTGCAGAAGGGCGTGGTCCTGGCGGTGGACGAGAGCGGGAAGGAGCACCGGGTCCCCTTTGATACCACCCCGCCGGAGGACACCCAGGCCACGGGCCGCACCCCTGGCAGCGGCGTGATCCTGGTGAACCTGGGGACGCGGGTGCCGGTGAAGCGGATCGCCATCACCGTCTCCAAGACCCAGGGCGGCGAGTACGCCGCGCTGGAGGCCATTCAGTTCCTACAGGACATCGTGCCCGAGAACCCCGCGCCCAAAAACAGCGCCATCAAGCAGGAGAGCCTGACGGCGGAGGCGGGGAGCGAGCTGGTTCAGCTGCGCTGGGACGCCCTGCCCAACGTCTCCGGCTATAAGATTCTCTTTTGGCCGGAGGAGGAGCCCCAGGAGGTAGAGGAGCTCCGGGTGGACGTGACCCGGGCGGAGGTGACGGGCCTGGACAACGGCACGACCTACGCCTTTACCGTCACCCCCACCGACGGCAGCTGGGAGGGTAAGCCCTCCGCCGCCGTCACCGCCACCCCCCAGCCCTCCGGACCGCCGGATCGGGTGGATATGGTGCGGGTCTCCGTGCTGGACGGCGCTCTGGGCCTGTCCTGGAAGGAGGCCAAGGGGGCCAACTACTACATCGTGGAGTACCGTCCCGCCGCCGGGGAGCAGTGGCAGTCCTGGGAGGGCCAGCTGGCCCAGACCAGCACCGTCGTCACCGGCCTGACCAACGACGTGACCTACGCCCTGCGTGTCACCGCCGGCAACGACCAGGGTCTGGGCAGTCCCTCCGCTGCGGTGGAGGGCACCCCCAAGGCCACCAACTACGACCCGCCGGAGGGTCTGCCCACCGAGGCCCTTCTGGACCGGAGCCTCATTGAGAAGGTGGAGCTGGCGGACCCGAAGAACTACCTGGCCTCCGCCTACCCCGAGGGCTTCAATATCAACAACGTCATCGACGGCGACTACCGAACCCACTGGACCGCCAGCAACAACTGGAGCGGAAATGAGCACGTCATCGCCACCTTCAAGGAGCCGGTGGATCTGAGCGCCGTCATCTGGGTTCCCCGGCTGGACGGCAGCTTCCCCAGCTATCTGCGGGCCTACAGCGTCCGGGTGTGGTATGCAGACGGGACGGAGGAGCTGCTGGTCCCCGACCCGGCCCTGGGCGGCGTGGACAACGGCGGTACCGGCGCCGATGTCCACACCTGGCCCACCATCCCCAACCAGAGCACCATCCCCACGGACCGCTTCGCCATCATGCCCTTTGATCCGGTGAAGGGCGTGAAGAAGATCAGCGTGGCGGCGGAGCAGGTGGGCTACGACGGACACAACGTCAGCCTCTCGGAGCTGATGTTCGTCCAGTACGACCCCAGCAAGAACCTCACCGACGACATCGCCGGCCTCTTCGCCGGAGGGAAGGACGGCCTCCACACCCAGCTGGCGGAGGGCGTGGACGAGGCGCGGATCAAGGCCCTGGAGGACCGGCTTGACAGCGGCGAGCGCCTCTACTACTTCCACACCGATATCATGGCCGATGAGCTGGCCCTGGCCCGGGAGCTGCTGAGCGGCGGCAAGTCCAGCGGCGCGGTGCTGGAGGGCATCGAGTCCCGCTCCGGCGGCCGGGGGAGCAGCTTCCAGCCCCTGGGCGTCACCGTCAGGGCCGGACAGACCATCGTCATCTACGCCGCCGGGATTCCCGAGAACGGATCCGTGGATGTCTACGCCACCCAGTACGGCGCGGAGGCGTCCTCCTGGCAGAGCAAGATCGGCACGCTCCACAACGGCAGAAACCTGCTGACCATCCCCCAGCTGACGGATCGGGCGGAGTTCACCAAGGGCGGCAGTCTGTATGCCACCTACGGCGGCACGGGCGCGGATCAGATCAAGCTCCACGTCCACCGGGCCGGACAGGCCGTCTCCATTCCGGTACTGGATTTGGGGAATTGGTACACTCTGGACGAGGCCGGACGGAAAGAGGTTATCGGACGCTATGTGGATGAGCTGGACGCCTATCTGACCCGCTCCATCCCCAACCCCACCACCAACTATCTCAACGTCACGGAGATTGCCACCCCGTCTGTGCTCCTCTCCATCCCGGCCCTGACCGTGCAGTCCGCAATGGGCAGCTCCAGCCGGGAGGAGAAGATCCAGACCCTCTATAACAGCATCGAGGCGTGGGAGCAGGTCATGGCCATCTGCCGTACCACCCACGGCATTGACGCCGTCTATGAGAAGGTGGGCGTGGAGGCGCGGCAGAACATCCGGTATATGACCATGTTCTCCGGGGCCTTCATGTACGCCGCCGGCAGCCACATTGGCATCGGCTACAGCTCCTGCGGCGGCATGGTCACCGGCAGGCCGGTGAAGGAGGCTGTCACGGGGGACTACAATGGTCTCTTCGGCTGGGGCATCGCCCACGAGATCGGCCACAACCTGGACCTGCTGGGCAAGGCGGAGATCACCAACAATATCTACTCCCTGATGGTCCAGACCTACGACGGCAAGTCCAACACCCTGCCCTCCCGGCTGGAGAAGAGCGGCAAGTACGCCGCCATCTTCGACAAGACCGCCCAGGGGATGCCCGGGGCCTCCGGGGACGTGTTTGTTCAGCTGGGCATGTACTGGCAGCTCCATCTGGCCTATGACGGCGGGGAGAAGCTTCCGAAATTCTTCAACGACTTCTCCAAGGCGTGGAGTCAAAAGACCTATTTCACCGACAGCAACACCTATGACGAGAGGGTAGCTCTCACCGCCTCCGGCGTGGCGGGGAAGGACCTGAGCGAGTTCTTCACCCGCTGGGGCATGGTCCTCAGCGACGAGGCAAAGGCAAAAATGCCCGCAGAGAAGGAAACCCGGGCTATCTGGTACTTGAACGACCAGAGCCGCCGTGACCGGCTGGCCAATGTCACCGCCCCCACAGGCGAGTTCTCCGCAGCAGCCGCCAATGAGAACGGCGGCAAGGAGGTCACGGTTACTATCACACCTCTCGAAAACGAAGACTACGTCCAGGGCTATGAAATTCTCCGGAACGGCAAGCCCATTGCCTTCATTCAGAAGGGTACTGCCGAATACAAGGACACCATCGGCTCCGGCAACCACCGGGTCTATACCTATGAGGTGACAGCCTACGACACCTTGGGGAACAAAATTGGAGAAACCGTCAAGGCCGGGGAGGTCCGAGTGGCCTACGACATGCTGGTGGACGAAAAAGACTACAAGGTGAGCAGAGAAGCTGACGGCACTGTGACCATTACAGTAGAAAAGGGCACTGACGTCACCGGCATAAAAACAAGTGCAGGCGGAGATCTCCAGGCAACGATTGAGATTGGGGAAAAGCGCTACGAAAATATCCTCTCCGCTCCCCTGGAGGAACGCGCGGTCGGCTTTGTCGGCTATTTCCGCAAGCCCGACACAGCGGAGAACGACACCCGCATCTGGACCTACGAGCCGGAGAAAATCACCCTCACCGGCGTACCGAAGGACGCAGAGATCAAGCTCATCAGCTTCGCCGGGGACGACATCTCCTTCCTGGAGGGCGCGACAATGGGCGCACTCTCGGCGGACTACACCTATCAGACACAGGAGGGGACGGAAACCATCGAGGCCGGCACACTGGTGATCCTGGGTACCTATCGGGGCGACCCGGTCTACAACACCATCAACATCAAGGGCGAGTTTATCACCGCGCCTGTGAATGACGAGGCGGACAGCGTGCCGGAGCCGGTCGTGAGGCCCCTTGACGGCTATGCCCTGCTGCTGGCCACCGTGCCGGAGACCGGCCCGGTCAGCGACATCAGCGACGGCTTCTTCATCTTCGTCCCCAACCTGGAAAATGAGGCCGCGCTCCAGGCCAAGGACCCCTGCGAGGGCCTGCAGCTGCTGCCGGGCCGCATCCAGGCGGAGCTCAAGCGCACGGACAAGCACGATTCTGCTGAAAGCCAGCGGGTTACGGCCCAGACCGCCTGGATCAACTGCCCCGGCGACAAGGAGTCCCTGCCCCAGGTGGTACTCCAGACAGGAGGGCAGGAATGAACCGGCGTCTGCCCACTCTTTTGACAGCTCTGGCGCTGGCCGGCAGTCTGGGGACATTTTCCGCCCGGGCCGCGTCCTCCCCCTCCCTGGCCTGGGAGGAGGGGGACGGCCGGGGGGAGATTTTCCTGGCTCTGGAGGACCTGGACGGCAGCGGCGTGTACGCCGCCCAGCTGGAGCTGACCCTGGACGGCAGCTGGCCGGAGGCGGACTTCGTCCCCGCCAGCCGGGATCTGTACAGCGTCTGCCAGGCGGTGGACGGCGGGGACAGCACCCGCCTGACCGTCTGCCTCACCTCCCGGAACAGCCCCCTGGGCAGCCAGGAGCGCCTTTTTCTGGGGACCCTGGATCTGGGGGGCCGGGGGAGCGGAGAGGATGTGCTCCCCGCCAGCGCGGACCTGACCCTGCTGGGCCGGGGGCTGAACCGGATCGAGGACCTGAGCGGGCAGACAGACCTGCGGGAGCGGTCCGGCGTCACCGGCTGGGGCGAGGACGCCCCGGACGAGGAGGAGGACGGGGAGCGCTACCGGATCAACATCCCCCGGACAGAGGGAGGCACCGTCCGCGCCGACGCCTCTCGGGCGGAGGAGGGGGAGCGCGTCACCCTCACCGTCTCGGCGGACGGCGGCTGGGAGCTGGGGAGCCTGGAGGTCTTTGACCGGAAGGACCGGCCGGTGGAGCTCCGGGAGCGGTCTGAGGGGACGTATACCTTTCGGATGCCCGCCTCCGACGTGGAGGTGGAGGTGAGCTTTGTCCGGACAGAGGAGTCGCCGCCGCCCGCGCCCGATGTCCCCGGCAACCTGCCCTTTGCCGACGTGCGGGAGAGCGACTGGTACCGGAGCGCTGTGGCATATGTCTATGAGCAGGGTCTGATGAACGGCATCACTGCGGACCGCTTCGGCCCCGACGAGCCCACCACCCGGGGGATGATCGTCACCATCTTCCACCGCCTGGAGGGCTCTCCGGAGGCCCCCGCCTCCGCCTTCCCGGATGTACGGGCGGACTTCTACTACGCCCAGCCCATCGCCTGGGCCGCAGCCAACGGGATTGTCACCGGCTATGAGGACGGAACCTTCGGTCCCGAGGACAACATCACCCGGGAGCAGCTGGCGGCGATTCTGTACCGCTTTGCCCGCTATAAGGGCTGGGATACCGGTGCCGGCGTCTCTCTGGCGCGGTTTCCCGACGCGGGCCGGATCTCCCCCTACGCCGTCCAGCCCATCGCCTGGGCGGTTGGCGAGGGCTTGATCTCCGGCATGGCCAACGGAACCATGTCCCCCGGAGGCACCGCCACCCGGGCGGAGGCGGCGACCATCCTGATGCGGCTGGAGGCCCTCGCCCGCAGAGTGGGCTGACAGATCTTCCGCTGTTGACAGCAGAGCCCCGGAGCCAAATGGCTCCGGGGCTCCTTCACGCTCAGGCCGGCTCCCCGGCGGGGACCTCCCCCAGGACCTGCCAGAAGACGGCGGAGGACTGTCCGTCCGCACCATAGAAATATTCCTGCCGGTTGAGAAGCAGGAGGTACCCGCCCTCTGCGCAGACAGCGCGGATAAGGAGACTCTGGTCTCCGTCATAGCCGGACTGGAAGGTCTTTTCGATGGTCAGACCGCCGTCCTCCGGCGTACGGCCCTTCTGCCGGAGACAGCGCTCCGCTGTGGTCTCCCAGCCGGTACACCACTCCTCCTTCCCGGCGGCAATGGAGGCAATGAACTCCATGGTCACCTCCGGCCAGCCGTTGAGCTTGGGGGACAGGACCATACCCAGGCAGGTGTGGGCAACGATCCACTCCTCCCAAGTGTAGCCCATCTCCCAGCTGACGCTGGTGTCAGTCCACTCACAGAGCTGGACTTGTCCGTCCTTGACGCTGACAATGGCTATCGGGTCCCCAGGGCCGTCGCTCTGGGTCAGCCAGCCATTGAAGGTCTCCATCGCTCCCGCCAGAGGGACCTTGGAGATGTCCTCGGGCTTTAGGAGATAGGTCATGGCCCAGGCGCTGTAGCTCTCCTCCCCGATGGTCTCGGAGGCGAAGCACCAGAGGCTGGTGAGACAGCGGTCCGTGAAGGTGATGTCGTAGTCCTCCGCCAGCCAGGCGAAAGCGCTGTTCATCTTCCCCCGGGCCAGGGCTTCCACCTGGGTATAGAGGGGAGTGGTGAAGCTGAAGAACTTCCCGTCGATGAGGGTCAGCTCCCCCGAGGCCAGGCCGCTGGAGAACTGGCCGTCCCGGGCCTCCAGATACAGGGTGAGGGAGTCCGCCTGCCGGACGCCGCCGGTGACGGTGACAGGGGTGAAGTTGGTGTCGCCGTGGAAGAAGTACCAGCGGTCCCCCTCCTGGCTGTAGTTCCACTGGGCGTCCAGACCGCCGGGGAAGTCCGAGAGGGTCAGACCGGTATGCCCGGCGAGAAAATCCTCGGCCTCCCGCCGGGTGACAGCGCTGATGTCCAGCCCCGGCGGGTCATCCCCCCAGGCCTCCCGGTAGGCGGCGCGCTCACTGCCGGTGAGCGGGTCCCCCATATGATTGTAGAAAAGTTCTCCCAGAGGCAGATAGCGGATATCGCTGTACATACGGGAGACAAAGCCGTTGAGCTCTGTGGAGTTCAGCCGCTCCTCCCAGTCCGCCATCTCCTCCGCCGTCAGGGCGGCGGGCTTCCAGTAGGCGGCATCGTCCTGTTCCGGCTCCTGTTCCGCATCCGGCGCCGGCTCGGTACCGGCCTGCTGCCGGATGCCCAGGGCGGCGGCGGCGCAGCCCGTCAGAAACAGGGCCAGAAGCAGGGCGGTAACGCCGAATTTCCGCTTGTTCTGGGTCAGGATATTCCGAAAGCGTTCTTTCATGATTTTTGCACCTCCGTAAAAATGAGTGGAAAGGACCGCGCGGCTCAACCCCCGCTGGCGGTGGAGGCTTCCCAGAAGGGTCTCGCTGTAGGCCTGGCGGTCCTCCCGGCCGCGCCCGGCTACCACCGCGTCGTCGCAGGTCAGCTCCAGGTCGGTGTCCGCCTCCCGGGAGAGAAGGTGGATGAGAGGGTTGAACCAGTGGACGGCGTTGGCGGCAAGAATGAGCAGCTTATACCAGAGGTCGTGCCGCCGGTAGTGGGTCAGCTCGTGGCGGAGGATAAAGGCCAGCTCCTGGGGGCCCCAGTCCTCCGAGGGGAGGTAGAGCCTGGGGCGCAGAAGCCCCGTCATCATGGGGGAGCCCACCGGGGCGCTGATGAGCAGGACCGGGGGACGTTGGATGTGGAGATCATCGCAGGCGCTCCGGTAGAATTGCCGGGTCTGCTCCCCGGGCTGGCGGCTCCAGCGGCGGGCCCTGCGGCAGAAGAGGAGGGTGCCCAGCAGCCGCCACAGCAGCAACAGAGCCGCTCCCGCCAGCCAGACGGCGGGGAAAAG
>JAIEIQ010000026.1 GCA_029065305.1 Oscillospiraceae bacterium | reverse complement strand
GCCACTTCCTACATTTTATCCCTCATTAACTTTGCGGCCTGTCTGGTTATGAAGACAGACAGGCCACTTTTCGACAGGCTGACAAGGAGCGCAGCGGCAAATTGCCGCTGCGCTCCTTGTCTGTTCAAATATTCTTCCGGCCCATCAGACCGTCGGCCACAGCGGCCAGATAGCCGAAGTAAGACCAGATTTCCGTATCGTCCTGATTCAGCAGTTCCGCCAACAGTTCGTCGGCTCTCTCCACACTGCCTGTCACACGGTAGTAATTGGAGAGGGAGTAGGCCATAATCGCGGCGTCCAGCTTGTAGTTCCTGGACCGCTCCAAACACTCCTCCGGCTTTTTCAGCCCCTTATAAATGAGACAGCCGTAGTAGTAGCCCAGCTCCCCTTCAATATAGTCCATAGACTCATGGATATGCTCCAGGACCTTTTCGGCCTCATCCCTTCGGTCCAGGCGCATCAGTGTGCGCCAGTACCAATCGCACAGGGCGATCATCTGCCCGTCGGTCTCTGTGATCTCCATGCAGCGGCGGTAAGCCGGAACCGCCTCGGCGTACTCCCCCAGCAGGTAGTGGGACAGTCCCAGGTGATACCACACATCCCAGTTGTCCGGAATCAGCCGGGATGCCAGCGTGAAGTCCGCGCAGGCCTCCTGAAACTCCCAGCAGGAGAGGTGGCGGTGGGCCCGGTGGCGGTAATAGATGCCCTGGAAGGGGTCGATAGAGATCGCCTTGGAGTAGGCCTCCACCGCCTCCCGCATCAGCCGCTGCCCGGCCAGCGCCAGTCCCCGCTCCATCCACAGATCGGCGTTTTTCGGATCGGACGCCAGCCTCCGGTCAATCTCTTGGACCGCCTCGCTCAGCGGAACCTCCGTACGCTGCGGGCATCTGACCTGGTAATCCTTTTTGATAATCGCTTCCATTTCCGCGCCCCCTCCTCTACTCCACCGCCACAATCAGAGCCAGCTCGATCAGCAGCTCCGGGGCCTCCAGCTCCGCCTGCACACAGCAGCCGGCGGGCGGGCACTCCGCCCCGGTCCACGCGTTGAACACCTCGTGATACTGCGGTGCGTCCTTGATGTTTTTCAGATAGCAGTTCGCCATCAGAATATGCTCCTTCTTCAGATGGAACTGGGCAAAAAGCTCGTCATAGCGGGCGCAGACCGCTGCCGCCTGTTCCCGAAGGGTGGTCTGCTGTCCGGAGGCCACATGGCCCGTAAAATAGGCTGTGTGGTTGTGTATAACAACCCTGGCGCAGCCGGGGCGGCAGTCTATTCTCTTAATTTCCATGGTATATCTCCTCTCAGCTGCTCCGCTATTTGGGCTGGACCCAGCGGAAATGCAGAATGCCCTGGGGATCGGGGTCCAGACCGGTCAGCGTGGCCCGCATGCCGTAGTCGTTGGTCGCGCAGGCGATCGGAAGCCAGGGCAGATCTTCGTTGAGCAGCTCCTGTACCTCGGCGTAGCACTCCTGGCGGATTGCCGGGTCAAGGGAGGTTCTGGCCTTGTCCATAATTTCGTCATAGCGCGCGTTTTTATAACCAGATGTATTCTGGACGTAATCGTTGTCGGAGGAGTAAAAATTATCGTGGAGGAAATCGCCGTCGTCGCCCGCCGAGACGAAGCCCATAATGAACGCGTCGTGCTCGCCCCGGTGGATCATGTCGAGCTCGGTGGCGAACTCCAGGATCTGTACATTGGCTGTGACGCCGATCTGGGCCCATGCGTTCTGAATCATGTCGCAGAGGTCGACGCGGGACTGGTTCTCGTTGGTCCACAGGTTGATTTCAAAGCCGTCCTCATAGCCGGCCTCCGCCAGCAGCGCCTTCGCCTTTTCCACGTCATAGCTGTAGGTGTGTTCCGCATCGGGCGCGACATAGCAGGACAGGCTGTTGCAGTAGATGCTGTCGGCGGTCACGGCGGCGCCGCTGAAGGCGAGCTGGACCATGCTGTCCATATCCAGGGCGTAGCGCAGCGCCTGACGGACCCGCGCGTCCGCCCAGGGACCGCCGTTGCCCACGTTGAAGCAGAGGTATGTCAGCGTTGTGGAGGTGACGCTGTGGATGTCCACATTGGGGTTGGCCCGCAGGGTCTCCAGCTGGGCGGTGGCGGTCTTGATGACAAAGTCCACATCCCCGGACTCCAGCGACAGGGAGCGGGTGGTGTCGTCGGTGATGTTGCGGATGACCAGATATTTGAAGTAGGGCTTCTCGCCGTAGTAGTCCTCATTGCGCTCAAGGACAATCCGATCGCCGGCCACCCACTCCACAAACTTCCAGGGCCCGGTAGCGCCGGTGGGATTGCGACCGTAGGCGTCCAGACTGCCGGCGTCCTCTACCGCCTTCTGGCTGACCATCAGCGCGCCGTTGTTGCACAGATACTGCAGGGCGGGCGCGAAGGGCTCCTTGGTGGCAATGTCGATGGTGTACTCGTCCACCACCTTGCACGCGTCGGGGTCAAAAGCGCTCCAGACATAGGACTTGAGGGTGGAGGCGCAGCCCCGCTGCACAGTGAAATAGACGTCGTTGGCGGTAAAGGGATTGCCGGCATGGTCCACAATATCCTTCCGAATGTGAAAACGGATGGTTCGATCGTCAATCTGCTCCCAGCTCTCGGCAAGCAAGGGCTCAAACTCGCCGCTGACGTTGTTTCTCATGACCAGATTTTCGTACATCTGCCAGCAGACCACGGCGGTGGGCTGATCGTTCTGATTCTGGGGGTCCAGGACGGTGGGCTCCCCGCTCTGCGCGACGGTCAGCGTGTCCTCCACGGCGGTAACGTTCAGGCCCTGGGGGACCTCCTTCACCTCTCCGCCGGAGGGCGCGCCGGAGCCGGGATCGGAAGCGGGAGGATTCTCCGGTTTTTCGCCGCAGGCGCTCAGCGCGCCCAGGCAGAGGAGAAGCGCAAGAAGCAAGCATACGATACGTTTCATTTTCTTTCTCCTTTTCATTATTATTAAAGCGAGGCTTCGCTTTAATTTTTATCCCGCAGGAAGCGCTTCCTGTCAGCCATCGCCGCCAGATATCCGAAGGCGTACCACATGTCCTCATCCCCCGCCGCCAGAATCCTTTCGATCAGCTCGTCCGCTTTTCCGGCGTCGCCCTGGAGGCGGCAGTAGTTCGACAGGCCGTAGCCCTGTGTAATGATATTCAATGTATCGCCGCTGAGCAGCTCGCTCTCCGGCACAAGACCCTTGTAGAACAGCAGACGCTTATAGTAGGCCAGATTTTCTCCGCAGTCCATGCCCTCGTGAATGCGCTCCAGCAGCGCGTCCGCCCGCTCCCGCTCCCCCAGGCGGCCCAGCGTCATCCAGTACCAGTCCGTAACGGCAATCAGCTTGTCGTCGGAGGCGCTGAGCCGGCGGCAACGCTCATAGGCCTCCGCAGCCTCGGCGTACTCCCCCAGCAGATAGTGGGACAGCCCCAGATGGTACCACAC
>JAIEIQ010000259.1 GCA_029065305.1 Oscillospiraceae bacterium | reverse complement strand
GCTCACTGTGCTATAACACATAGCGCCGGGCTTTTGGCGGGCCGCGATCCGCTGTCAGAATTTCGCGAAACCGCGCGGAGAATAAACGACGGGAGAAGAACCATGGACATTGCCAAAAGCAGTATGACAACCCCATCCGCCGCAGCGGCGGGAGCCGGCCGTCAGGACCTGATCCGGCAGCTGGCCGATCCGGACAGCGTATTTTACCAGGATATGCTCTCGCGCATCCGGCAGCGGGCCGAGGAGCAGGAGGAGCAGAAGCGGGAGGATGCCATTGTGGAGGCGTTCGGGCGGGTGATCGACGCGATGAACAGCAAGGATGACGGCCCGAAGCGCCCTGGAATGGGGAAGTCCTTTACAGAGCTTCTCCGCAGCATCAGCGAGCTGGACCCGGACGACCCGGAGCGGATCCGGCTGGAGCAGATGGTGAAGCGGCTCCAGGAGCTGGGCATCTGGTTTGATCTGCCCGGTCTGGACCAGGAGGACGGCGAGGAGGAGACCTTGACCCAGCTGTTGACCAAGATGCGGGTGAAGGACTTCCAGGCGGAGATTTGAGACGGAAAGAGGTGAACGAGAGCTTTGAATGTAACCGAGAAATTTATGTGCCAGCAGATGACGCTGCTGGCGTCCGGCATGGGACTGCCGCCCACCGGTGAAGGTAAGGACGGCGGCGGAGCCAGCTTCCAGGACATGATCGAGAAGGTCAATGAGAAGGTGGAATCCGGAAAGGAGACCCCCGAGAAGCCGGTGGAGAAACAGGAGACGGCGGAGCAGGAGAAGGCCCCGGTTTCCCCTAAGGAAGAGGAGGAGCTGAAGGCGGAGAACCTGACGGCCAATCCCAATGCGGCGGGTCTTGTGGACCTGTTCCGGCCGGAGATTACCCCGGTGGCGGAGGAGACGGCCGCCGCGCCTGTTCTGGTGGAGGCGGTCGTGGAGACGGCGGAGGAGCCGGAGGCGGCTGTGGAGCTGCCGGTGATGGATACCGGCGCGGAGACGGCTGAGACGGTGGAGCTGCCGGAGGAGCCCCAGGCCGGCTTCCAGGAGACGCTGGAGGAGGCACCGCAGCAGCAGGCGGAGGCGCCTGTGGAGCAGAAGGCCGAGGTGGAGGCAAAGCAGACCGTGGAGACAGAGGAGGTCCGTGAGGAGCTGCCCGAGGTCAAGACGGAGGTCCGGGTCCAGGAGGACGGGGACGAACCCAAGGCGGAGGCCGCCGAGGTGGAGGAGCCCCTGTTCCACGACGTGAAGGCCGCGCCCGTGAAGGTGGGCGAGACCTATGAGACGGTGGACACCCAGGAGCCCGATATGGACGAGAAGCTGGCGGACGCTATCCGGCAGGCGGCGCAGAACGGCAGCGAGCGGGTGGAAATCCGGCTTACGCCCCAGAATTTGGGCGCTCTGACCATCGAGATGGCCAAGGACGCCAGCGGTGCGCTCCAGGTGGTGATCCATGCCTCCAGCAGCAAGGCGGCGGGCCTGCTCCATCAGCATTTGGACGGACTTCACGCGGCGCTCCAGAGCTACAGCCAGGAGCCGGTGCAGATCGAGGTCCAGCGCGGGGAGGAGAGCCAGCAGCAGAACCTCCACCAGCAGGCCGATCCCGACGGACGGGGCCGGCAGCAGCAGAGCCGGCAGCAGGAGCGGGAGGAGCGGGACAGCGGGGATTTCCTCCAGAAGCTGCGCCTGGGCCTGTTCGGTGACGGTGAGAATCTCTAAAGAGAGAGAGGAGCGATGCAATGAGTAGTATGCTCGACAGCATGATGGACATTACCAGCCGCTATGCCAGTACGGCCAGAGCGGCAGAGAACAACAGCGAGACCTCCAGTTCCAGTTCGGTACGGACGCTGGAGGAGATGCAGGCGGCGCAGAAGGCAAAGAAGGATGGAAGCGGCAATTCCACCCTCAGCTTTGAGGATATGCTGCTGCTGATGGTGACCCAGCTCCAGAACCAGACCATCGACAACCAGGCCGACCCCAACGACATGATGAACCAGCTCATTCAGATGACGGTCATGCAGGCATTGACGGAGGTGTCCACCCAGGTGGACCAGCTGACGGAGGCCAATATCCTCAACTATTCCGCCTCCCTGGTGGGCAAGGGCGTCACGGTGGGCGTGTACAACGAGGAAACAAAGAAGTATGACGAGGTCTATGGTATTGTTACCGCCAGCGGTACATACAACGGACAGCAGGTCATCTTCATCGGCGACGACTGCTATACCCTCAACAGCATTATGGCGGTGGGCAAGCTGCCGGAGCAGAAGCCCGACCCGGTGGATCCGGACAAGAAGCCCGATGAGACGGATCCGGATAAGGAGCCGGGCGAGGTGGATCCGGACAAAGAGCCGGATGATGTGAAGCCCGACGAGACGGACCCCGACAATCAGGTGGAGGGAAGCGGCGGAAACCAGGAGAACAGCGGCGATACCAGCGGGAACGGCGGAACGGACGCTGCCGGAGACGAGAGCGGTACGAGGAGGATCTAAATCCACATCCTGCATCGTGCCGGAAAGAGGGACGAAGATATGGAACGAATCACTCCCATAGAGGGACTCGGCCAGGTGGAGCAGGTCCAGCAGGTTCGCCGCAGGGACGCGGCGGGCGGGTTTGGCGCGCTGCTCCGGCGGGAGCTGACCCAGGCGGCAGCGCCGGCGGAGGAGTCCTTTGCCATTGCCTTTACCAAGCACGCCCGGACAAGGGCGCAGCAGCGGGGCATCGAGGTTACACCGGCGCTCATGGGACAGCTGGCGGACAGCGTGGAGCGGGCCAGCGCCAAGGGGGCCACCAATATTTTGGCCTTTGACGCCACCAGAGCCTTTATCATCAACGTCCCCCACGGGCGGGTGATCACCACCATGTCCCAGGAGGAGATGCAGGAGAATATTTTCACCAATATTGACGGCGCCGTGCTTCTGAAATAGGAAAAAGCAGGACCCTTTTGGGATGCTTTGGCTCCCCGCCCGACTGGCGGGGGGCCGGCGGCGCCAACAGAGAAAGGAAGTATTTTCGCGTATGACTGGAGCTATGTATGCCGCCATCGGCGGCCTGAAGACCCACATGAACAACCTCAACGTTATCGGCAACAACGTCGCTAACGTCAATACCGCCGGCTTCAAGGCCCAGCGGCAGATCTTCCAGGAGACTATCTACACCACCAGCCGCTCCGGCAGCAACGGCACCGTTACCACCGGCGGCGTGACCCCCTCCCAGACCGGCTTCGGCGCTCAGGTGGGGTCCATCGACCTGCTCATGAGCCCGTCCACCTTCAACCCCACCGGCGCGGATCTGGACTGCATGATCGAGGGCGACGGCTTCCTCATGGTGGGCAACAAGGACGCCGTTATCAACGGCGCGGAGGACTACGGCAAGCTGATGCTTACCCGCGTGGGCGACCTCTGCCAGGACCCGAACGGCTATATCTGCGACGGCCAGGGTAATGTTGTCTACGGGTTTGCAACCGTTGTCAATCCTTACTACGATCCAACCCTCGAGGAGGGAACGGACGCCTATATTGCGGCTGAAAAGATTGCCAACGCCGCTGGATTCACAGTGAAGGATAAGTATGCTGTCAGTTCCCAGTTGGTGCCCCTGCGGGTGCCCACGGCAGCGGCGGAACCGACAGAGAAGAATGGCGGTATTGATAAGGATGGCAAGCATGTTTGGGAGAGAGGAGATCCGGTCTATGATCTTCTGGGCGGCGTGGCCTCGGATACGGATAGCTCTAGAACCAACATCAACCTTGCTGATGGAAAGTATTTTAAAGATGGAGCAATTGATGAAGGCTCTCTGCCGGAGGGGACTGGTAGCATAGACGGTAAGACTACAATTCAAGATTACACTGGTCCTGTCCCCAACCTGGAAGGCAAGTATGTGAACCTCAAGAGTATGTCCATCAACAAGAACGGCGCGATTGTCGGCACCGGCGACAGCGGCACGGTAGTTCTGGGCTATGTGGCGATTGCCAACGTGGATTCCCCCAGCGGCGTGACTCACGTGGGCGGCCCCTACTACCAGGCCCTGGAGGGCGCGGGCGATATCACCGTGTCCGCCGTGGGCGGCATCATGAGCGGCCGGTACCTGAACAACCAGGTGCCCAAGACGGATGGAAATACAACAACAGTGCCTCCCATGGACGACGCTTTGGGCAACGGCAAGGGCGTCGGCATCCGCAACGGCGGACTGGAGGCGTCCTCCACCGACGTCGCCACCGAGTTTGCCAACATGATCGTCACCCAGCGCGGCTATCAGGCCAACACCCGCATTATCACCGTCACCGACTCCATGCTGGAGGAGCTGGTGAACATGAAGCGGTAAGGGAAACCCCTTTCCAACCCCAGCGGCGCAGTCCCTAACGAGCCCCCGGCCGCTTAGCGGCGGCCGGGGACAATGAAAGGAGAATCACCATGATCGTCCTGACAAAGCGCAACAACGAGCGGTTTCTGCTCAACCACAATCAGATCGAGTCCATCGAAATGATTCCGGAGTCCAAGATCGTCATGATGAACCGGGACTACTTCATCGTCAAGGAAGAGCCCGAGATTATCATCAAGAAAATCCAGGAGTACAACGCCAAGGTGCAGGACGTCCACCGGGAGATTACCATCCGGGAC
>JAIEIQ010000258.1 GCA_029065305.1 Oscillospiraceae bacterium | reverse complement strand
GGTGCAGACCTCGGCGGCCTGCTCGGCGGTGGCGGTGCGGCCGGTGCCGATGGCCCAGATGGGCTCATAGGCGATGACGCACTTGCGCACCTTCTCGGGGGCCACGCCGGCCAAGGCGCTCTTCACCTGGAGGGCGATGAGCTCCAGGGTCACGCCCATGTCCCGCTGCTCCAGGCTCTCGCCCACGCAGATGATGGGGTGGAGGCCCGCCTCCAGGGCGGCGTGGACCTTCTTGTTGACGGTCACGTCGGTCTCGCCGAAGTACTGCCGCCGCTCACTGTGGCCGATGATGACGTACTTGACGCCCAGGTCCTTGAGCATATCGGCGGACACCTCGCCGGTGTAGGCCCCGTTGGGTTCAAAGTACAGGTTCTCCGCGCCCACGGCCACCCGCATGTCCTTAAACGCCTTCATGGCGGCGGGAATATTCACGAAGGGGACGCACACCACCACATCGCACCACTTGGCGCGGGGGAGGATGGGCTTGAGCTCCTCGGCAAACTTCTTGGTCTCGCTGGCGGTCTTGTTCATCTTCCAGTTGCCTGCAATGATGGTCTTGCGGTATCTACGGTTCATGGCGTTTTTCTCCTGATATATTAAATATTTTTCAATATAGAACTCTTTTTATTCTTCCCCGGCCCTTTTACTTGTCCAGCAGGCAGGCCACGCCGGGCAGCTCCTTGCCCTCCAGGAACTCCAGGGAGGCGCCGCCGCCGGTGGAGATATGGGTCATCTTTTCGGCGTAGCCCAGCTGGGCCACAGCGGCCGCGCTGTCGCCGCCGCCGATGATGGTGATGGCGTCGGTGTCGGCCAGGGCCTTGGCCACCGCCCGGGTGCCCTCGGCGAAGGCGGGGAACTCAAAGACGCCCATGGGTCCGTTCCAGATAACGGTGCCGGCGTCCTTGACGGCGGCGGTGTAGGTCTCGATGGTCTTGGGGCCGATGTCCATGCCCATCATATCCTCGGGAATGGACATCACGTCGTGGAGCACAGGGGCAGCGTCCTTGGAGAACTCTGCGGCGCACAGGGTATCCGCCGGCAGAAGCAGGGACACGCCCTTCTCCTTGGCCTTGGCGGTCATCTCGTTGCAGTAGTCCAGCCAGTCGGCCTCCAGC
Source organism: Oscillospiraceae bacterium (assembly GCA_029065305.1). Classification (GTDB taxonomy): domain Bacteria; phylum Bacillota; class Clostridia; order Oscillospirales; family Oscillospiraceae; genus Pelethomonas. Next base: position 2,248 of record JAIEIQ010000258.1, on the reverse strand, counting down.
AGGCTCTTGCCCACGCTGCCGCCCTGGGCCTTGGCGAAGGTGTAGGCCATGCCGCCGCCGATGATGATGGTGTCGGCGATGTCCAGCAGGTGGTTGATGACGCCGATCTTGGAGGACACCTTGCTGCCGCCCAGGATAGCCACCAGGGGCCGCTTGGGATTGGCCAGGGCCCCGCCCATGATCTCCAGCTCCTTCTCAATGAGGAAGCCGCTGACGGCGGGCAGATAGGCCGCTACGCCGGCGGTGGAGGCGTGGGCCCGGTGGACCGCGCCGAAGGCGTCGGAGACATAGACCTCGGCCATATCCGCCATGGCCTTCGCCAGCGCGGGGTCATTCTTGGTCTCGCCCTTCTCAAAGCGGGTGTTCTCCAGCAGCAGGACCTGGCCGGCGCTCAGGGCGGCGGCTTTGGCCTTGGCGTCCTCGCCCACCACGTCGGCGGCCATGATCACGTCCTTCCCCAGCAACTCGCCCAGGCGCACGGCCACGGGCTTGAGGCTGAACTTCTCCTCGGGCCCGTTCTTGGGCTTGCCCAGGTGGGAGCAGGCGATCACTGCCGCCCCCTGCTCCAGCAGGTACTGGATGGTGGGCAGGGCGGCGCGGATGCGCTTATCGTCGGTGATGGCCCGGGTGTCGGGGTCCTGGGGGACGTTGAAGTCGCACCGCAGGAGAACCTTCTTCCCCTTCACGTCGATGTCTTTTACGGTCTTTTTGTTGTAGTTCATTGTGCCTATGACTCCTTTCAAACGATATTGAGATTGGTTTGATTGGTTTGATAATCAGGATATCGCCCTCCGGCGGGGGCTCTTTTACGCCTCCGCCATCTCCCCCGCCCCCAGAAGGCCGGGGAAGCCGTTCTGCCGCAGCGCCTCGTAGACCAGCACGGCGGCGCTGTTGGCCAGATTCAGGCTCCGGGCCCCGTCCACCATGGGCAGGCGCACGCACCGCTCCCGGTACTTTTCCCGGAAATCCAGGGGCAGTCCCGCCGTCTCCTTGCCAAAGAAGAGCCAGCTGTCCGGGGAGAACCGGGCGGCGCTGTAGGGCCTGGGGGCCTTGGTGGTGGCGAGCCACAGGTCCTCCCCTGCCTCCGGATGCCTGGAAAAGAGGTCCTCCAGACTGGGGTGGACCTCTACCCGCACCAGGTGCCAGTAGTCCAGTCCCGCCCGCTTCACCGCCCGGTCGCTGACGTCGAAGCCCAGAGGCTCCACCAGGTGCAGCCTGCTGCCGGTGGCGGCGCAGGTGCGGGCGATGTTGCCGCAGTTGGGCGGGATCTCCGGCTCCACCAGAACAACGTGCAGCATCCTCCGCCTCCCCCCTCTTGGGAGGGCAGGGCGCGGGGGCGCTCTGTCCTCTCAAATTTTAACAGCGTATATTCTAAAACAATTTCCTCCTGAATTCAAGCATAAATGGAAAAATTATTTCAGAATTTTTACACTTTTACCGCCCCTCCGGACAGATTCCATAAAACCGCAAATTTTACAGCGGGGCTTTGGGGAAAATTTGTGCAAAAAGACTGTACAGGGAAAGTATCCCCCGTATTTCGTTGAAAATTGCGCCGCTTTTTTTGAAAATTTCCCTTGCATAACCTGCCGGGTCTGGTATAATGGGGATCAGTACATGGGGATGAGGTGCTGGATATGGACAAAAAGTGCGTGGTTATCTTTCTCACGGACGACACAGCCTCCACCTATAACGGAAAACCGCTGATGCTGCAGGATGCGCTCTTCTGCCCGGTTCTCAACTGGTGCATGCGCGCGTGGATGGAAAAGGGCGTCGGGCGGTTTTTTGTTGTATGCGGGGAGGAGGACTTGGCCGCCGCGGCCGCCTGCTTCCCGGAGGGGGCCGTGGCGGCGGCGGGAACCCTGGACACCTATGAGCAGGACCTGGAGGTGTTCGCCCACGGCTGCTGGATTGAGGAGGTCCGGGAGGCCATGCTGCCGGTGGGCAGCATGATGCTCTCCTTCCACTCCACCCAGGAGCTGGTCCGCCTCCAGCGGGCGGTGCGGGAGGACATCGCCGCCTATCATCAGCGCACAGGGGTGAACATTCTGGACCCGGAGACCACCTATATCGATCCCCGGGTGACCATCGGGGCGGGGACCACCATTCTGCCGGGGACCATCCTGCGGGGGAATACGGTTATCGGCCCGGACTGCGAGATCGGCCCCAACGCCATGGTCGTGGACTGCGCGGTGGGGGAGGGGAGCGTGGTCAACGCCTCCCAGATCTACGAGAGCGAGCTGGGGCGGGA
>JAIEIQ010000257.1 GCA_029065305.1 Oscillospiraceae bacterium | reverse complement strand
GTATATACAGCGGCGGGGAAATGGTGCGGCTTTGCGGGGCTGGGGCTTCTCCTCTGTCTGTCCTCCTATTTTTCCCAGGCGTTCACGTGCTGGAGCTCCCGGTACATCCGCACATAGCTCTCGTGACGGCTTCCGGCGATCTCCCCCGCCCGCACCGCCGCCAGCACGGCACAGCCCTTCTCCTTGGTATGGGAGCACCCCACAAAGCGGCACTCCCCCAAATAGGGCCGGAATTCGAGAAACGTCTCCGGCAGGCGCTCCTTCAGCTCCAGCTGTAACTCCTGGGCGTCGAAGGCGCCAAACCCCGGTGTGTCGATGGCCTCTCCGCCGCAGGAGAGGCGGTGGAGCTCCACATGGCGGGTGGTGTGCCGTCCACGGCCCAGCCGCTGGCTGACCTCCCCCACCTGGAGGGAGAATCCGGGCTCAATGGCGTTGAGAAGGCTGGATTTTCCCGCGCCGGAATTCCCTGTAAAGGCAGACAGCTTGCCAGCTAAAACCTTCTTCAGCTCCTCCAGTCCCTCCCCCGTCACAGCGCTGGTTTCCACGACTGTAAACCCAGCCCGCCGGTACAGCTCCGCCAGATCGCCGCCGGGAACCAGGTCCGTCTTATTGACGCACAACACCACATCGCAGCCCTTCAGCGCCGCGATGGACGCCACCCGGTCGATGAGGAACGGGTCCGTCACTGGTATGGCCCGGGAGGCTACCACCACCAGCTGATCCACATTGGCCGCGGCGGGCCGGACGAAGTCGTTCCGCCGGGGCTCCACCTCCCAGACGATACCTGCTCCGGGCTCCGTCTCCCGGACCTCCACCCAGTCCCCCACCAGGGGGCTGAGGCCGTCCTGGCGGAATTTTCCCCGGGCCCGGCACCGGAGAGGCTCGCTCCCCCCCGTATCCACATAGTAAAAGCCGCTGAGGGCCTTTTGGATTCTTCCTCTAGCCATTGGCGCTGAACGTGAGCACATCGTAGTAGTCCACCACATCATTGAGGTAGACGCGCAGCTCGTAGGTCCCCGCTTTCTGGAAGACCTTCTCCTGGATGGTCCCCACCGTTCCCGGCAGGGTACCGGCAAAGAACCGCGTATCATCCAGGTACATCTCCACATACACATCCCCCTCCGACGCCGGGACGGTGTAGCTGACCGTCTTCTCAATCAGCTTCTCCCCATCGCTGTAGGTGAAGGAGACTGTGCTGCCCTCCGCCACCTCGACGCCGGTATCCACGCTCTGGGTGAGGACGGTGCCCTCCGGCTCCACGCCCTCCACCTTGGTAAACTCCGCCACAAGATTCAGGTCATCCATGAACTTCTGGACCTGCTCCACCGTGGAGCCCTTGCAGGCAACCATGGGGTGGTAGATGATCTCCGGCCCCTTGCTGACCACCAGGGTAATCGTATCCCCCTCGTGGAGGGGCGTGTTGGCCGCCGGATCTGTGCGGATAACGCTTCCGGCCTCGATCTCGTCGTGGAACTCCTGCTCCGGGGCCTCCTGGATCACCAGGTTCAGCTTGTCCAGGCCCTCCCCATGCTCCAGCTTCACCCTGGCGGACCGCGCGTCCATGCCGACGACATTGGGCATGGCGCCTGACCGGGCCCCCCGGCTGACGGTGACGCTGATCTCAATCAGCTGGCCGTTGGCGGGCTTCTTCTTCCGATCCGCCTCCGGGTCCTGGGAGATGATCTGGCCCTCGGGGAGGTCGCTGTACTCACTGCTCCGCTCCACGATGGAGAACACGTCCTTGACCTCCTCCATCTCCCCCGCCTCTTCGACGGTCTTCCCCACCACCCGGGGCACCGTGTACTCCGGCACCTCCGTCACGGGGAAGCTGTCCATAATGGCGTTGTAGATGTGGTCCACGGCGAACCATCCCGCGCCGGCCAGCAAAATAATAAAGATCAGCGTCCGCAGCCAGATTCTCTTGGGCCGCTCCTCCACTTCCGGTTCCTCCTCCTCGTCGAAGATCCGCTCCGCCCGGTGGCTATTCTTATTCCGGGTCACCGCCACATTGGGGAGATACTGGGTGGGCTCCTCCTCCCCCCGCTTGGGGTCCTGAAGGTCTTCCACGGTATAGTCAAAGCTCAGATTGGGGTCCTTCCGGAACGCCTCCAGATCGGCCAGCATCTCATCGGCGGTGGAGTAGCGCTTGTTCCGGTCCGGGGCCATGGCCTTCATGCAGATCTGCTCCAGGGCCTCCGGAATCTCCGAGTTCAGCTCCCGGGGCGTCAGGGGTACGGCGCTGAAGTGCTGGATAGCCACGCTCACCGGGTCGGAGCCCTCAAAGGGCAGGCGGCTGGTAAGCATCTCATAGAGCACCACCCCGGCGGAGTAGATATCGCTGCGGTTGTCGGTGTAATCCCCCTTGGCCTGCTCGGGGGAGATATAGTGGACGGATCCAATCGCCTCGTTGGACGGGCCGCTGGAGAGACAGGCTATGCCGAAATCCATCACTTTCACCGTCCCGTCCCGCAGAAGCATGATATTCTGGGGCTTGATATCCCGATGGATAATACCCCGGCTGTGGGCGTGGCTGAGGCCTCGCATAATTTGGGTAATGAAGTGAAGGGCCTCCGGCCAGTTGGGACACCCCCGCCGCTCCACGTACTCCTTGAGGGTAATGCCGTCGATGAGCTCCATGACGATATAGTCCATATCGCCCCCCCGGCTCACGTCATAGACCGCTACAATATTGGGGTGGCTGAGCATGGCGACAGCCTGGGACTCGTCGTGGAACCGGCGGCGGAACTCCGCGTCCTCGCTCAGGTCCTTTTTCAGCACCTTCACCGCCACCAGCCGGTTGAGCCGGTGGCACTTGGCCTTGAACACCACGGCCATCCCGCCGGTGCCGATGACCTCCAGGATCTCGTACCGGTTATCCAGCATCTTTCCTATGTATCGTTCCATAGTCAAGGTTCCTTTCTTCCTTCGCGCTCCCGGCGGTCATTCCTGCCGCTGCCGCAGCAGCAGCACGGCGGTAAGATTATCCGCCGCCCCCCGCCCCTTGGCTATCTCCAGCAGCCGGTCGAGGCAGGTATGTACGCTCCCGGGCGAGAGAACCTCCCGCTCCATCTCCTGGTCTGTGGCGGTCTCAATGAGCCCGTCGGTGCACAGGAGGATGTGGTCCCCCGGGGCCAGAGGCACCAGATAGCTGTCGCTGCGGGCCTCCCGCTCCGGGCCCAGCGCCCGGGTGATGAGGTTCCGGTCCGGGTGGCGGCGGGCCTCCTCGGCGGTGATGTTCCCCAGCTCCACCAGACGCTCCACCAGGGAGTGATCCCTGGTTACCCGGCGGATGCCGCCGCCTCCAGGAATGAGGTAGGCCCGGCTGTCCCCTACGTTGGAGAGGAGGGCAGTCCCCTCCCCGTTCTCCTCCTCCCAGGCGACGGCGGAAACCAAGGTGGTCCCCATGCCCTGGAGGCCGGGCTCCTCCTGTGCCCGCTGGTAGACGGCGTCGTTGGCCTTTGCCACGGCGGTCTGGGCCGTCTCACGGATCTCCTCGGCGGTCATTCCCCGGCGCAGGTGCTCCAGGCAGCAGGACAGGAAAGTCTTCGCCGCCAGCTCGCTGGCCAGCCGCCCCCCCTGGGCACCGCCCATTCCGTCGCAGACCACGCACACCGTGTGCCCCGTCTCCGACGCCTGAACGGCGTAGGCGTCCTGGTTCTCCCGGCGCACAAGACCGATATCGGTCATGCCCCATACACATATCATGTCCTCAGCACTCCCTTTCTCCCGCTTCCATCGCCTTCCGCCGCAGCTGGCCGCAGCTGGCGTCGATATCCCCGCCCAGGCTCCGCCGCACGGTGGCTGTCACGCCCCTGCTCTCCAGCCGCTCCTGGAACTTCCGCGTCCGGCGGCTGGGCTTCAGTGGGCTCTCGGCCACGTTGTTCAGGGGAATCAAGTTCACGTGGCCCGGCATTCCCCGGAGATTTTTGGCGATCAAATCCGCCTGCCAGTCGGCGTCGTTCACGCCGTCGATCATGGCGTACTCAAAGCTGATGCGCCGCCCGGTCTGCTCAAAGTAGTCCCGGCAGGCCGCGAACAGCTCGTCCACATCATAGGCCCGGTTCACCGGCATAATCCGGCTTCTGGTCTCGCTGTCCGGCGCGTGGAGGGACACCGACAGCGTCAGCTGGAGCCTCTGCTCCGCCAGCCGCCGGATGCCCGGGATGATCCCGCAGGTGGACAGGCTGATGTGCCGCATGCCGATGTCCATGCCCTGGGGGTGGTTCACCAGCTCCAGAAACCGCAGTACATTGTCCAGGTTGTCCATGGGCTCTCCGATGCCCATCAGCACAATATTGGAGATCTGCCGTCCGCTGTCCATCTGGGTGGAGAGAACCTGCCCCAAAATCTCCGAGGGCGTCAGATCCCGGACCTTCCCCCCGATGGTGGAGGCGCAGAAGGCACAGCCCATCCGGCACCCCACCTGGCTGGAAACGCAGACCGTATTCCCGTGGCGGTATCCCATGAGGACAGTCTCCACACAGCTGCCGTCCCCCAGCTCCCAGAGGTACTTGACCGTGCCGTCCAGCCGGGAGGTCTGCTTCCGGACAGCCTGAAGACGGTCGATATAGTAGAGCCCGTCCAGCTTCTCCCGCAGCGGCTTGGACAGGTTGTCCATCTCCGCGAAGGCCGACGCGCCCCGGTGAAGCCAGGAGAACACCTGCTTCCCCCGGAAGGACGGCTCCCCCAGCTCCCCCATGGCCCGGGTGATCTCCTCCAGAGTCATGGATCGGATGTCCTGTTTTATCATCTCTTTCTCATCTTACAGAGGTAGAAGCCGTCGGTCCCGTGGCGCTGGGGCCATAGGGTAACGCTCCCCTCCGCCTCCTCCCCGCCGGGCAGGGAAAAGGGCTCCTTTACAAAATCTTTGCGGCGTGCCAGAAAATCCGCCGTAATCTCCTCGTTTTCCTCCGGCAGAACCGTGCAGGTGGAGTAGAGCAGCACGCCGCCGGGCCGGACATAGCGGCTGGCGTTGTCCAGAATGGCCCGCTGAACCCGGGGCAGGCCCGCCAGAGCGGCGGGATCCTTGTAGCGGATGTCCGGCTTTTTCCGGATAATCCCCAGCCCCGAGCAGGGCACATCGCAGAGTACCGCGTCAAAGGCTCCATTCCATTCTGCCCGGTTTTCCCGTCCGTCAGCCAGAACCGGCGTCACACAGGTGATCCCCAGCCGCTCCGCGCCCTTTTCAATCAGCGCCAGCTTGTGGGGATGGATGTCGCAGGCGATGATCTCCCCCCGGTTCTCCATATCCATGGCGGCGGCAAAGCTCTTGCCCCCCGGCGCGGCGCACACGTCCAGCACCCGCTCCCCGGGCTTCAGCCCGGCGGACAGCACAGCGGCCTTGGCGGCGGCGTCCTGGACCTGAACCCAGCCGTCCTGAAAGGCCCGCTGGTCCTCCAGGCTTCCGCCGCCGGTGATCTGCCAGCAGTCCGGCATCCAGGGGTGGGGCGAGGCCCGCAGGCCCTCCTTATCCCAATGTTCCCAATATTCTACCAGATCCGCCCTGTCGCATTTGAGGGAATTGCGCTGGACCGCCGTGGGAACGGGGGTGTTATTGGCCCGGAGGAACGCCTCCGCCTCCTCCCGGCCCAGAATGTCCATCAGCCGCTCCACCAGCCATCGGGGGTGGCTGTACCGGATCGAGAGATACGCGGCCGGGTCCCCGGCGGGGATCTCCGGCAGTCTCCCCTTCTCCCGGCTCAGCCGCCGGAGCACCGCGTTGACCAGCCCGGCGGCTCTGGGGCGGCGGTGGGCCTTGATCTGCTTGACCGCCTCATCCACGGCGGCGCTGTCCGGCACCCGGTCCAGCAGCAGAATCTGGCAGGCCCCCAGCCGCAGTACATCCCGGATCACCGGCTCCAGCTTCTCCATTCCCTGGTCGCAGAAGCGGTCCAGATAGAAATCCAGCAGGGCCCGGTTCTGCAAAACACCGTAGGTCAGCTGGGCGGCCAGCGCGGCCTCCCGGCGGTCCAGGCCATTGCGCCTACAGGCGGCTTTCAAGCTCCCGTCGGACCAGGCGTCCAGCCGCCGGCAGGCGGTGAGCACCTCCAGGGCCGTCTCCCGCCCGCTCATCTGCGGCGGCGGTCGTCCCGCCCGTTATAAATCAGCAGATACCGCAGCAGCTGGAGCAGGCTCATCAGCAGCGCCGCCACATAGGTGAGGGCCGCGGCTCGCAGGACCCGCTTGGCCCCCTTCCGCTCCTTGTCGTCCAGCATCCCCGCGTCGTCGATGGCCTCCAGGGCCCGGGAGGAGGCGTCAAACTCCACCGGCAGTGTCACCAGCTGGAAAAGAGTTGTCAGGCTGAAGAGGAGAATCCCCACGGCGAACAGCGGCTGCACATACAGCACCAGCCCCAGCATCAGCGCAATCATGGCAAACTGGGACCCAAACTGCGTGACCGGAATGATCGCGGAGCGGATCCGGATGGGACCATACCCGATGGCATACTGCACCGCATGGCCGGCCTCATGGGCGGCTACCCCCACCGCCGCCACGGTGGCGGCGTTATAGACCGGCTCGGAGAGATAGATGGTGTTGTCCCGGGGGTCATAGTGGTCCGTCAGCTCCCCCTGGCAGGGGCAGATGGCCACGTCAAAAACCCCGTTGGCCCGCAGGACCATCTGCGCAGCCTGTGCGCCGGTGTAGCGGTTCTGGTTTTTGATCCGGCTGTACTTCCGGAAGCTGGAACTGACCTTAAGCTGGGCATAGAGGGACAGCACCAGCACTGGAACCAGCAGGACCCAATAGATTGTATCATAGTAAAAAGGCATTTCAATTCTCCCATATGTTCGGACGGCGGGCGCTCAGGAGAATCGCTCAGCCGTCAATGGATGACCCCGCAGATAGTCCGGTGCGGCCATACGCCTGCCGCCGGGGGCCTGGAGCTCCGTAATGACGACGCTGCCGCCGTCCCCGCAGGCTGCTTCAATTCCCGCTTTTCCGGCGGAGAGGATGGTTCCGGGGGCCTTCCCGCTGCCGCTGCCCACCCGGGCCCGGTAAATCTTCCAGCGCTCGCCGCCCACCTCCGCCGTGGCGCAGGGCCAGGGCAGCAGACCCCGAATCTGGTTGACAACGCGCTGAGCCGGCTGTGTCCAGTCGATGGGCGACATCTCCCGGGACAGCAGGGACGCGTACTGATACTGCGGTCCGTAGACCTGGGGCGTCCGGGGCGCCGCACCGTCCCGCAGCAGGGCCAGGGC
>JAIEIQ010000256.1 GCA_029065305.1 Oscillospiraceae bacterium | reverse complement strand
TTCGTGGGGGACAGCCCGGAGACCTTCAAGCGCACCGCCAACCGCCACGACTTCTCCCTGGATCCCCCGGCGGAGACGATGCTCACGGTGCTGGAGCGGAACGGCCTGGCCACCATCAGCGTGGGGAAGATCTTCGATATCTTCAACGGGGCCAACGTCTCCGAGAGCAACCGCACCACCGGCAACGACCACGGGATGCAGGTGGCGCTGGAGATGCTGGACCGGGATTTCGAGGGGCTGTGCTTCATCAATCTGGTGGAGTTCGACATGACCTACGGCCACCGGCGGAACATCCCCGGCTACGCCCAGGCGCTGACGGACTTCGACCGGTTCCTGGACAAATTCCTCCCGGCCATGGGCCCGGAGGACGTGCTGATGATCACGGCGGACCACGGCTGCGACCCCGGCTTCCTGAAGACCACGGACCACACCCGGGAGTATGTGCCCTGGCTGGTCTATGGCGCGCCGGTAAAGGCCGGGGTGAACCTGGGGACCATCGACGGCTTCACCGCCATCGCCGGGACGGTCTGCGAGTATTTGGGCGTGGAGACGGACCTGCGGAAGGCCAGCTGCTGGGATAAGCTGAAGGCCTGAGGGGAATCAAAGAGGGTGGAGCACAGCTTCCGCCCTCTTTTTGTCCGGATCCTGGAGGTTCCACCGGGGGGAAGGTTGATTTGCCTGAAAAAAATTTCAAAAACCTCTTGACATTCCCCCTCCTGGAGGGCGTATGCTCACCGCAGAAAGAGGGCCGCACGGCAGACGCGGCCGGAAAGAGAGGGATTTCACATGTTTTCTGTCAGTATCATAGCGGTGACGATGTTCAATGTGGCGGCAGTCACCCTGGGCACCCTAGCGGTGATGCTCTGGCTCCGCAGGCGGGGAGGGCGGTGGCGGGATTTTTTCCTGGGCGCGGGGATCTTCTTCCTCTTCGCCATGGTGCTGGAGCAGATGCTCCACCAGATGGTCCTGCGCTCCCCCGCCGGGCCGGTGCTCCAGGGGAGCGTCTGGCTTACCGGCCTCTACGGCGGACTGGCGGCGGGCGTATTTGAGGAGGTGGGCCGGTTCTGTGCCTTCAAGCTGGTCCTGCGGGGACAGCGGGACCGGATCACCGCCCTGAGCTACGGCATCGGCCACGGCGGGGGAGAGGCGTTTCTGCTGCTGGGCATGACCTATATCAACAACCTGATCTTGATGTTCACCCTGTCCAACGGCGGGGTCCTGCCTCCGGCGCTGGACAGCGCGGTGCGGGGACTGGCGGCTATCCCGGTGACGGCCTACCTGTGGGCGCTCTTTGAGCGGATTCCGGCTGTCGCCTTCCATATGTCGGCCTCTGTGCTGGTGTTCGCCGCCGCCAAGCAGCCCGGGAAGCTGTGGCTGCTCCCCGCCGCCATCCTGCTCCATGCCCTGCTGGACTTTACAGCCATTGTCTGCAACGCCTATCTCCCCCTTCCGGCGCTGGAGCTGCTGATAGCAGTTTTCGCCCTGACGGTGGTGTGGCTTGGGTACCGGGTTTACAACAATTTGCAGAAAAACCAAGAAATCCCTTGACCTTCCCCCGGCTGGAGGGTATACAATAGGAGTGAAAAGAGAGGTGAAGGCCGGTGAAGATCAACGAGGTGGAGGCTCTGGTGGGCATCACCAAGAAGAATATCCGCTTTTACGAGGAGAAGGGCCTGCTCTCCCCCAGCCGCAACAGCGAAAACGGCTACCGGGACTACGGAGAAGGGGAGGTGGCCGTCCTGCGGCGGATCAAGCTCCTGCGGAAGCTGGGGGTGCCCATCGAGGAGATCCGGCGGATGCAGGAGGGGAAGCAGACCGTCGGGGACGGAATGCGCCGCCATCTGGTGACGCTGGAGCGGGAGCGGCGGAACCTGGAGGAGGCCGCGCGGCTGTGCGAGCTCCTGCGGGACCGGGAGGTGCCCCTGGCGGAGCTGGACGCCCAGGGCGTGCTGGAGGAGATGGAGCGGCTGGAGCAGTCGGGCGCGGCCTTCCAGGACAAGCAGCGCCAGGACGTGCGCATCCGCTATGTGGCCCCCGTCGTCATCTCCGCGGTGGCGGTGGCGCTGCTGGCGGGGCTGGTATGGCTGATGCTCTGGGCCTTCCTCACGGCCCCTATGGAGGCGCCGCCGCTGCCCCTGGCCGTCGTATTTATGGCGGTGCCGCTGCTGCTGATAGCCGGAGTGCTGCTGGCCCTGTTCCAGCGGATCAAGGAGATCGAGAAAGGAGAGGTGGACGATGCGCGAAACTACTAACCGGAAAAAGAAAATCGCCCCCATTGTGGTGGCGGTGCTGGTGGTGCTGTATATCGGCCCGCTGGTGCTGATGATGGCCGCGCTGGCCGGATTCCTGGGGGCCCAGGAGGGACTGGCGGTGGCGCCGTTCTTCCTGCTGTACGCCTTCGCCGGAGGCGCCGTCATCGTGGGCGTGCTCGCGGCCATGGCCCAGCGGCTGCGGGAGATCGACGGAGGGGAGGAAGAGGATGCCAAAAAGTACTGAGGACCGGCAGGCCCGGCGGCGTCGGGACGCTGTGCAGAGCGCCGTGGCCGGTACGCTGCTGAATCTGTTTACGGCGGGGCTGCTGTTCTGGCTGTGGCTCAGCGCGGAGCGGGGCGGGCTTCTCTCGAAGCTGCTGCTCCTGTGTATAGTGCTGGATCTGGGGAGTATTCTCCCCATCTGGATAAATTTAAGAGTAAGATTAAAAGAAATTCAAGGAGGAGAAGAAGATGCTGCTAGTCAATATTGATTATTTGCCCGGACGGGAGCTGGAGGTTCTGGGGGTTGTGAAGGGGACTGTGGTGCAGTCCAAGAACTTCGGCAAGGACTTTATGGCGGGGATGAAAACCCTGGTGGGCGGCGAGATCACCGGCTACACCGAGATGCTGGTGGAGGCCCGGCAGATCGCCACCAAGCGGATGGTGGATGAGGCGGAGGCCCTGGGGGCGGACGCCGTTGTCAATGTCCGCTACGGCTCGTCCTCTGTGATGCAGGGGGCGGCGGAGGTCATCGCCTACGGTACGGCGGTGAAATACCGGTAAAAAGAGCGCGGCCCCGTTGGGGCGCATCCCATAGGGAAGTCAGCCCCCGCCGAAAGGAAGTTGCTTTTCGGCGGGGGCTGATTTATAATGGATTGACCAACAACTTTTCGCTTATGGAGAAAGACAGAATGAACAGAACACTACCAAGAATCGGCGCCATGATGGTTACAGCGGCGGTATTTCTTTTTTCCATCTGTTTGATCATTCCCTTTCCTTTTGGCGCATACCTCGTATGTATGTTTCTGCCGATTGGTTATATCATGATGGCGGCAGGACTGCATTATGA
>JAIEIQ010000255.1 GCA_029065305.1 Oscillospiraceae bacterium | reverse complement strand
TTTTTCTCCATCAGCGCCGGGATGTACTCCTCGCCGCCCATCATCTCCACCTCCTCGGCGGAGATCTTCAGCAGATCCACCAGGGGCAGGATCTCCATCACCTTGGCGGCGCAGGCGGCCTCGCCGCCGGCCCACATGACGTCCCGGTAGTTCACGTCAAAGCTCACCAGCTTTCCCATCTGCCGGCCCAGGGTCATGGCCCGGACGGTGGCCTCCGCCTCCGGGGAGGCGGACAGGGAGCAGGACCCGGCGTGGACGATGACGCTCTCCCGGATATCCTCCTCCCGCACGTCCTCCTCCCGCAGGAACATATCGGCCCCGGGCTTCCGGGCGAAGGTGAAGTGCCGGTCCCCGTCCCCGTCCAGGGTGACGAAAGCCATGGTGGTCACCGCCTCGGCGCACAGCTGGGGGCGGAGGCAGCGGGTGCCGTGCTGGCGCAGGGTGTCGAGGAGGAAGCGGCCGAAATCGTCGTCCCCCACGCAGCAGCACATACCCGCCTCCAGGCCGTTCTTGGCGGCGGCGATGGCCACGTTGGCCGGTGCGCCGCCGGCGTTGCGGATGTAGCTGGCGGGCTCGCTGCCGGGGGTAAAATCGATGAGCATTTCTCCGATGCTGTAGAGATCCATAGCGCAGGGCTCCTTTCGGCGAAAAAATATAGAGTGGAACTGGATACCGTTACCTTATCACACCTGATTTCCGGTGTCAATACGGCCCGGACGCCCCGGCGGCGGCGGGGATTCATTTTTCACAAACCGGCGCTTCTTTCGCTTTTTCTACTTGTTATCCGGAGAGAAATGGTATATAATACTACATTGACAGCCTCGCGGCAGGCAGCCGAGGCGATTTATCCTGTCTATTTTTTCCGCTGAAAGGATGTTTTCCATGATTAAAATACCATCGGCGAAGGGCGAGATCAGCGTCAGCGACGCCGTCTTCACCAACATCACCGGCAACGCCGCCACCAACTGCTTCGGCGTCAAGGGCATGGCCTTCCGCTCCATGACGGACGGGCTGGTCCATCTGCTGCGCAAGGAGGCCATGAGCAAGGGGGTCCAGGTCCTCTACAACGAGGACGGCACCGTGTCCATCCGCCTGCACATCATCGTGGAGCATGGGGTGAACATCACCGCCGTCTGCCGCTCCATCATGAGCGAGGTCCAATACAAGGTCAGCAAGTACACCGGGGTCCCCGTCAAGAGCGTGGACGTCTGCGTAGACTCTGTTGTGTCCAATTCCAAGGGGGTATAAAGCGCGATGAGCCATACGATAGACGGAATTCAGTTTAAGCAGATGGTGCTCCACGCCGCCGCCGCCATCACCATCCACAAGCAGGAGATCAACGATCTCAACGTGTTCCCTGTCCCCGACGGGGATACGGGCACCAATATGAGTCTGACCATCGCCGCCGCCGCCGCCGAGCTCCGCCGGAGCGAGCAGGTGGCCCTGGATCAGGCTGCGGCCACCGCCGCCGCCGCCCTGCTGCGGGGGGCCCGGGGCAACTCCGGGGTCATCCTCTCCCTCCTCTTCCGGGGACTGAGCAAGGCGCTCAAGGGCCACGCCAGCGCCGACGGCGCCCTCTTCGCCCAGGCCATGCAGGCCGGGGTGGACGCCGCCTACAGCGCGGTGATGAAGCCCACCGAGGGGACGGTGCTCACCGTCTCCCGCCTGGCGGCCAAGCGGGCCCTGGAGGCGGCGGAGGAGAGCAACGACATGGATTTTGTCCTGGCCGAGGCGGTCCGGGTGGGCTGGAACGTGCTGGAGCAGACCACGGAGATGAACCCGGTGCTCCAGAAGGCCGGGGTGGTGGACGCCGGGGGCCAGGGGTATCTGGTGATCCTGGAGGGGATGCTCTCGACCCTGCGGGGAGAGCCTATGCCCGAGCCCGTGGAGGAGAGCGCCCCCAAGCAGGCCAAGGCGGACTTCGGCTCCCTCTCCGACGAGGAGATCACCTTCGCCTTTGACACGGTGTTCATCGTGCGCAAGCGGGAGCCGGAGGTGGATCTGGCCCCCCTGCGCCGCTACCTGGACGGCATCGGCGACAGCCTGGTCATTGGCGAGGACGACGACGCCTTTAAGGTCCACGTCCACACCGACATCCCCGGCAGCGCCCTCAACGAGGCCCAGAAGTACGGCACCCTGGAGCTGGCCAAGATCGAGAATATGCGCACCCAGTACGACGATCTCGCCGCCGGGAAGAAGGCCCAGAGTGTGGACGACCTGGATGCGGTGGAGGAGGAGCTGGAGGGGAGCGCCTACGGTGGGGCGGCTGTGGCCGCGCCAAAGAAGCGGTACGGCTTTCTGGCGGTGTGCGCCGGAGCGGGGCTGGCCGACGTGTTCCGGGATCTGGGGGCCGACGGCATCATCTCCGGCGGGCAGACCATGAACCCCTCCACGGAGAGCATCCTCCGGGAGATTAATAAGGTTCCGGCGGAGATGGTTTTTGTCCTGCCCAACAACAAGAATATCATTATGGCCGCTCAGCAGTGCGCGGGCCTGACGCCCAAGGAGGTGGTGGTGGTGCCCACGGAGACCATCCCCCAGGGGATCACCGCCATGATGAGCGTGGACCCGGAGCTGGAGCCGGAGACGCTGCTGAGCACCATGCGGGAGGCCGCCGCCGGGGTGTCCACCGCCCAGATCACCTACGCCGCCCGGGACAGCGATTTCGACGGCTTCCAGATCTCCGAGGGGGACTATCTGGCCCTGCTGGGGGGGAAGCTCTTCGGAAAGCACCGGGATCAGACGGCCCTGCTGCGGAAGCAGGCTGAGCA
>JAIEIQ010000254.1 GCA_029065305.1 Oscillospiraceae bacterium | reverse complement strand
TTACGGAGGAGGACGTGGCCTACTTCGCCTCCCTGGAGGGCGTGGCCGGGGCGGAGGGGTCGGTGTACGCCGACTTTCTGGCGGACCTGGACGGGGGGGATCAGGTTCTGAAGGCCCACTCCCTGACCGAGGGGGTCAACCGCCTGGAGCTGACGGCGGGCCGGATGCCCCAGGCGCCGGACGAGTGCGTGGGGGACAACCGGTTCTTCACGGAGGCGGACCTGGGACGGACCATCCCCCTCTCGGAGAGCTGCGATGAGGACACCCGGGAGCTCTTCGCCTGCGGGAGCTACACCCTGGTGGGCCTGGCCGCGTCCCCCTACTACCTCAACTACGAGCGGGGCACCGCCTCCATCGGAAGCGGCAGCGTGGCGGGCTTTGTGTACATACCGGAGGCGGGCTTCGACTGCGAGGCGTACTACGAGCTCTTCCTCTCCCTGGACGGCGCGGCGCCCCCCTACTCCCAGGCCTACAGCGACCAGATCGACGCGCTGAAGGAGGCCATGGAGGACCGGATGGGGGATCGGGCGGACCTGCGCTACGACACCCTGTACGCCGACGCCATAGAGGAGATCCGGGACGGGGAGCGGGAGCTGGCCGACGGCTGGACGGAGTACGACAGCGAGCTGGCGGACGTGAGCGCGGAGCTGGCCGACGCCTACCGGGAGCTCACCGACGGCGAGGCGGACTACGCCCAGGGCCTCCGGGACTATGAGCAGGGCAAGCGGGACTACGCCCAGGGCCTCACCGACTACGCCGACGGGGAACAGAAAATTGCCGACGCCCAGCTGGAGCTCGAGGACGCCCGGCAGGAGATCGCCGACGCCCAACAGGAGCTGGCCGACGGCTGGCAGGAGTACTACGACGGCAAGGCTGAGGCGGAGCAGGAGCTGGCCGACGCCCTCCGGAAGCTGGAGGACGGGGAGCGGGAGTACGCCGATGGCGTGGAGGAGTACGAGGACGGGCGGAAAAAGCTGGAGGACGCCCAGCGGGAGATTGAGGATGGGGAGGAGGAGCTGGCCCGGGCGGAGCGGAAGATCGCCGACGGGGAGCGGGAGCTCCGGGACGGCGAGCGGCAGCTGCGGGACGGCGAGGAGGAGCTGGACAGCGCCTGGCGGGAGCTGCGGGACGCGGAGCGGGAGCTCCAGGCCGGGGAGGCGGAGCTCCTTGCCGCCAGGGAGCAGCTGGAGGCCGGGGAGGCCCAGTACGCCCAGCTGAATACCCTCTACCAGTCCGTCAGCGGCCTGACCGCCCAGATCAACCAGGCCACCGGGGGCTCCATGACCAACGAGGCCCTTATAGAGGCCCTGCCCAATCTGGTCCAGATGGGGCTGGTGCCGGAGGAGCAGGCCGCTCAGCTGTCCGCCGGCTGGCGGGCTGCGGAGGCCCAGCTGGGGGCGGTGAACGAGACAACCCTCGGTGCGCTGAACGCCTCCCTGGAGGCGGGCCGGGAAGCCTGCCGCCAGGGGGAGGCCCAATATGAGGCCGGGCGGCGGGCCTACCTGGACGGCCTGCGCCAGTACGAGGAGGGCGAAGCGGAGCTCGCCAAGGCCCGGCGGGAGCTGGAGGAGGGCAAAAAAGAGCTGGCCGACGGCAGAAGGGAGCTGGAGGAGGGCAAAAAGGAGCTGGCCGACGGCAGAAAGGAGCTGGAGGAGGGCCGGGCAGAGCTGGCCGACGCCCTGATCCAGCTCCAGGACGCCCGAAAGGAGCTCCACGACGGCTGGGCGGAATATTACGACGGCAAGGCCGAGGCGGAGCAGGAGCTGGACAAGGCCCTCCGGGAGCTCCACGACGGAGAGATGAAGCTGGAGGAGGGCCGGCAGGAGCTGGCCGAAGGGGAACAGGAGCTGCGCGACGCCGTGGCGGAGCTGGCCGACGCCAAAGTGGAGCTGGAGGACGCGGCGGCGGAGCTGGCGAAGGCCCCCGGCGAGCTCTCCGACGCCCGGCAGGAGCTGGACGACGGCTGGACGGAGTACCTGGACGGCGCGGCGGAGGCGGACGCTGGCCGACGGCAGAAGGGAGCTGGAGGAGGGCAAAAAGGAGCTGGCCGACGGCAGAAAGGAGCTGGAGGAGGGCCGGGCAGAGCTGGCCGACGCCCTGATCCAGCTCCAGGACGCCCGAAAGGAGCTCCACGACGGCTGGGCGGAATATTACGACGGCAAGGCCGAGGCGGAGCAGGAGCTGGACAAGGCCCTCCGGGAGCTCCACGACGGAGAGATGAAGCTGGAGGAGGGCCGGCAGGAGCTGGCCGAAGGGGAACAGGAGCTGCGCGACGCCGTGGCGGAGCTGGCCGACGCCAAAGTGGAGCTGGAGGACGCGGCGGCGGAGCTGGCGAAGGCCCCCGGCGAGCTCTCCGACGCCCGGCAGGAGCTGGACGACGGCTGGACGGAGTACCTGGACGGCGCGGCGGAGGCGGACGCGGAGTTCGCCGACGCCCGGCGGGAGCTGGACGACGGCCAGGTGGAGATCGCCGACGCCTATGAGCAGCTCTCGGAGCTGGAGCCGGCGGACACCTACGTCCTCACCCGGATGGAGAACACCGGCTACGCCGCCTTTGACAACGATACCTCCATCATCGCCGCTATCTCCCTGGTGTTTCCGGCCTTCTTCTTCCTGGTGGCGGCGCTGGTGTGCATGACCACCATGACCAGAATGGTGGACGAGCAGCGGACCCAGATCGGCGTGCTGAAGGCCCTGGGCTACAGCGACGGACAGATCATGGGCCGGTACCTCTTCTACGCCGGCAGCGCCGCCACCCTGGGCGCCGTGCTGGGCTACGCCCTCTGCTGCTACGGCCTGCCCTGGATCATCTGGCAGATCTACGGCATCATGTACGGCTTCGCGGAGCTGAAATTCGTGTTCAGCCCCGGTCTGGCGGCGGTGTCCTACGGAGCGGCCCTGCTGTGCTCCATGGGGGCAACCTACCTCTCCTGCCGGGCGGAGCTGAAGCGGCAGGCGGCAGAGCTCATCCGCCCCAAGGCCCCCAGGGCCGGACAGCGGATTTTTCTGGAGTACATCCCCGCCCTGTGGCGGCGGCTGGGCTTCCTGCGGAAGGTCTCGGTGCGCAATGTCTTCCGCTACCGGAGCCGCCTTGTGATGATGGTGCTGGGCATCGGGGGCTGTACGGCCCTGCTGCTGACGGGCTTCGGCATCCGGGACTCCATCAAATCCGTGGTGGATGAGCAGTACGAGGACATCATCCTCTACGACTACGGGATCGCCTTCTCCGCCCCCCAGACGCCGGAAACCGCCGGGGCCTATCTGGCGGAGCAGGGCTGGCCGGCGGAGGACGCCCTGCTGGCCCACGCGGGCAGTACGGATATCATTGCCCCGGAGGGAACGAAGTCCGTCTACCTGACCGTCTCCTCCACGGACACCCTGGAGGGCTTCATCTCCCTCCACAGCGGCGCAGAGGCGATCCCGGACCCGGTCCCCGGCGAGGTGGTGGTGAGCGCGGGCCTGGCCCAAAGCCTGGAGCTCCAGCCCGGAACGGAGGTTCAGCTGCGCAGTACGGAGCTGGGAACTGTCACCGTGTCCGTCTCCGGCGTCTGCGACAACTATATTCAAAATTTCGTCTTTGTCTCCCCTCAGACCTACCGGGAGCAGCTGGGGACAGAGCCGGACTACCAGATGCTCTACCTGCGCTCGGACGGGGATGAAGACCCCTATGAGGAGGGCGTCCGCCTGTCCGAGGGGGAGGATGTGGGCAGTGTGAC
Organism: Oscillospiraceae bacterium; assembly: GCA_029065305.1. Lineage (GTDB taxonomy): Bacteria > Bacillota > Clostridia > Oscillospirales > Oscillospiraceae > Pelethomonas. The sequence continues at coordinate 3,396 of JAIEIQ010000254.1, read as the reverse complement.
GGTAAACGCCTCCATCCAGGACCGGGTGAACGGGATGCTCTCCCGGCTGGACTATATCGTCCTGATCGTGGTGGTCTGCGCGGGGGCGCTGGCATTCATCGTGCTCTACAACCTGACCAATATCAACATCAACGAGCGCATCCGGGAGATCGCCACCATCAAGGTCCTGGGCTTCTACCAGAACGAGATAGCGGCCTACGTGTTCCGGGAGATCAATATGCTCTCACTGCTGGGCAGTATCGCCGGGCTGGGCATGGGCAAGGCCCTCCACGCCTTCGTCATCTCGCAGATCCATGTGGACGGGATGTTTTTCCCCAGCCGGGTGGATGCTTTCAGCTATATCATCTCGGTGGGCCTGACGCTGCTCTTCACGGTGCTGATTACCCTTGCCATGCGGCCCCGGCTCCGGAAAATTGATATGGCGGAGTCGCTGAAATCCATCGAATAGCAAGCAAAAGAGGCCCCCATCCTTCCGGATGGGGGCCCTTTCTTCTCTATGTAACCGATTTACTTCTTGACAGCCTTCTTGCCCTCCCACTTGCTCACGCAGACGGCGCAGGCAATATCGCCGGTGACGTTCAGGCAGGTACGGCCCATGTCGAAGAGCCGGTCCACGCCGTAGATGATCATGATCAGGTTGACGTCGATGCCCATGGCGGTCAGCACCATAGCCAGCATGATCATGCCCGCGCCGGAGACGCCGGCGGTGCCGATGGAGGCCAGGGTGGCGGTCACAACGATGGTCACCATCTGACCCAGACTCAGGCTGACACCCGCGCAGGTGGCCAGGAAGATGGTAGCCACGCACTGGTAAATCGCGGTACCGTCCATGTTGATGGTGGAGCCCAGAGGCAGAACGAAGGAGGAGATGTCCCCATCCGCGCCCAGCTCATCCGCGCACTCCTTGGACACCGGCAGGGTGGCCGCAGAGGAGGTGGAGGAGAAGGCGAACATCATGGCGGGGAACGCGCTCTTGAAGAACTTCGCCGGGCTCATGCCGGCAAACACCTGAGCGGACAGGGAGTAAACCAGCACCGCGTGGACGATGTAGCCCAGGTAGGCGCACAGCAGCACCCACGCCAGGGAGCCCAGAATGGCCGCGCCCTGGGTAGCCACAACCCAAGCCATCATGGTGAACACGCCGATGGGGGACAGGCTGATGATGAAGTTCATCAGCTTCTCAATCACCGCGTAGCCAGAGGACACAAAATCCCGGCACAGCTTCCCCTTCTCGCCGGCGGCCATAATGGCGCCGCCCAGGAACAGGGCAATGACAATCACCTGGAGCATGTTGGCGGTGTGGAACGCCTCCCACATGTTGGAGGGGAAAATCCCCTTGATGGTATCCATAAAGTTGGCGGAGGTGGCCTTCTCCCACACAGCGCCCTCCTCCAGGGCCAGCTTGGGGAATACGCCCATGGAGTTGAAGATATTGGCAAACACCAGGCCGATGACGCAGGCCACAGCGGTGGTGCACAGGAAGTAGGCCACAGTCTTCCAGCCCACGTTTCCCACCTTCTTCATGTCGTCCATGGACAGGATGCCGTCGATCATACTCAGCAGAACCACGGGCACCACGATGAACTTCAGCAGGTTGACGAAGATGTCCCCGAAGGGCTTGAGGTAGCTGGCGGTAAAGCCCTCCAGCCCCGTGGCGGAGCAGATCAGGCCCACCGCAATACCAGCGGCCAGGGCAATCAGGATCTGCACAGGCAGGCTCATTTTCTTTTTCATAGTCACTCTCTCCTCTTCTAAATTGGGGAGCAACGGAGTCTCCCTCTGGCGGATATTATAGCATATGATCACAAAATATACAAGGATAGTTACTTTTTTAACGATAGTCTTTTTGCAGTTTGCATAAATGATAAAAACGCTCTCCCCAGTATTCCAGGGAGAGCAAAACGCAGTTTTGCGCAAAGTTTTTCTTTTTGATTCTTTTTCTTTGTTCACAAAGAAAAAGAATGGCTACATCCGCTCCGGCGCCTCCACGCCCAGGAGGGCCAAGCCGTTTTTGAGCACACTCCTGGTGCTGTCGGCCAGCTTGAGCCTGGCGGCCAGGACCGCAGGCTCCTCGCCCTTGATCCGGCAGGCGGTGTAGAACCTGTGGAAGCACCCGGCCAGCTCCACCAGACAGCGGTTGATGTGGCTGGGGTCGTAGTCCCGGGCCGCCAGACGCAGCTCCTCACAGAACAGAGCGAGCTGCTTGATCAGAGCAATCTCCGTCTCCCCGGAGAGCAGGGCGGCGTCCACAGCCCCCGCCTCGGGAACCGCGCACCCCTCCGCCGCCAGATTCCGCAGGAGGCTGCAAATTCTCGCGTGGGCGTACTCCACATAGTAGATGGGGTTCTCGCTGTCCTCCCGGACGGCCAGCCCCAGGTCAAAATCCATCTGGGTGTCCGGCTTGGCATTGAAGAACCACCGCGCCGCGTCCACAGGCACCTCGTCGAGCAGATCCGTCAGGGAGATCGCCTTGCCGGTGCGCTTGGACATCTTGACGACCTCTCCGTCCCGCAGGAGCTTCACCAGCTGCATCAGCACAATGTCCAGCCGCCCGGTCCCGTCCAGCCCCAAAGCGTCCATAGCCCCCTTGAGCCGGGCCACATGGCCGTGGTGGTCCGCGCCCCAGATGTTGATCACCCGGTCAAAGCCCCGCTTCTCAAACTTGTTGCGGTGGTAAGCGATGTCAGCGGCAAAATAGGTGTATAACCCGTTGGCCCGGCGGAGCACGTCGTCCTTCAGATCCAGCTTCTCAATGTCCTTCTCCTTCTTTCCGGCCTTCAGCAGGTTTTCCCGGAGGATGTCCGCCGTTTTCAGCCAGAGGGCCCCCTCCTTCTCATAGGTGTACCCCCGCTGGGACAGCTTGTCCACCGTCTCGGCCACATAGCCGGTGTTGTGGAGCTCGGACTCAAAGAACCACTGATCATATTCAATCTTATACCGCCGCAGATCGCTCTGCATCTTGGGGATGTTCCGCTCCAGGCCGAACTTCGCCAGGGCGGCGTGGCGCTCCTCCCTGGAAACATCCTTCAAGCTCTCCCCGTACTGGTCATAATACGCCTGGGCCAGCTCCCGGATGTCGTCGCCGTGGTAGCCGTCCTCGGGGAAGGGAACCGCGTCCTCCCCCAGCAGTATCTGGAGATACCGGGCCTCCAGAGAGTTGGCAAACTTCTCAATCTGGTTCCCCGCGTCGTTGACGTAGAACTCCCGCCAGACCTGGGCCCCGGCGGCCTCCAGCACAGCGGCCAGGGTGTCCCCCAGCACGCCGCCCCGGGCGTTGCCCATGTGCATGGGCCCGGTGGGGTTGGCGGAGACGAACTCCACCATGATCTTCTGCCCCCTCAGCGCGTCAGAGCGCCCATAGCTCCCGCCCTCGCTCTCCACAGCGGCCAGCACCCC
>JAIEIQ010000253.1 GCA_029065305.1 Oscillospiraceae bacterium | reverse complement strand
GGCCGTATTCCCATATGCCGTCATAAATATATCATATACCCACCGGCCATTTCGAAAAGGAGGGCCCCACATGACCATCCAGCAGCTGCAATATATCCTGGAGGTCCACCGCACTGGCTCCATCTCCAAGGCCGCCAACAACCTCTACCTGGCCCAGCCCAACCTGAGCAACGCCATCCGCTCTCTGGAGCAGGAGCTGGGCTTTCCGGTGTTCATCCGCAGCAATAAGGGCATCCGCCCCACAGAGCAGGGCCTTCTGGTGCTGGAGGAAGCCGGCCAGATGCTGGAGAGCTATGAGCGGATGCTCCGCACCGTGGAGCAGACCCGCGCCGTCCGCTGCCGCATCGGCGGCACATCCTACGCCCCTGTCTGCGAAGCGTATATCCAGCTCTGCACCGAGTACGAGGGCCAGGGGCAGCTGGACTTCTCCTATACCACCCTCCCCTTCTCGGACGCCCTGGAAAAGCTCTACCTGTCCATGATTGATGTTGCCATCACCATCGCGAGACCGGCGAGCCATTCCGAAGTGCTGAAAATGGCGGAGAGCCGTGGTATAGCCGTAGAGCAGATCGGCCTGGTCCCCGTTGTCCTGCGCATCGGGCCGAAGCACCCGCTCTACAGCGAGCCGGAGATCCGGCTCAGCGACTTCCGCAGCTATACCTTTGTGGACTATACCGGCAATCCCTTTTTGCAGGACGAGGAGTTGCGCACCCTGCTGCAGGTCAACATGGATCGAATTGTGCGGGTAGATGATCGCGCCAGCAAGAGCAGGCTGGTTGCCAACAGCCAGATGTACTCCGTGGGCTGTAAGCTGCCGCCCCGGCTCAACCAGAGGTACGGCTTCCGCAATATCCCCCTAGGCGATATCCACTTTCTGATCCTCGCCCTCACCCGCAAAAAGCAGAAGCCCAGCCCGGAGGCCCAGCGATACCTGGAGCTGCTGCGGGATGAGCTGGCAAACCTATAAAACAAGCCCCGGCGGAAATTCCGCCGGGGCCAAAAGTTCTTTTTGATTCTTTTTCTTACAAGAAAAAGAATGCACAACCTACAGAATAATGCAGATCAGCCCCCCGCTCCCCTCGTTGACAATCCGCTGGAGGGTCTCCTGGAACTTGAGCCGGGCGTCCATGGGCATCCGGTACAGCTTCGCCTGAAGGTCCTCATTGACCAGTTCGTGGAAGCTGCGGCCGAAGATGTTGCTCTCCCAGATCTGGGTGGGGTCGCCGCTGAATTTCTCCATCAGATAGTTGACCATGTCCTCGCTCTGCTTTTCGTTTCCAACAATCGGGGATACCGTGGACTCAATGTCCACCTTGAACATATGAATAGACGGAGCGCTGGCCTTGAGCTTGATCCCATACCGCCCGCCCTGGCGCATCACCTCCGGCTCCTCCAGCTCCAGCTCCTCCATCGTGGGCATCACAATCCCATAACCCGTGTCGTACACATTGGAGAGGGCGGCGGAAACCTTGTCGTAGCTGGCCTTCACCGCAGCCAGTTCCGTAAGCAGGCTCATCAGATCCCCATCATCAGCCACCGTAAACCCGGATTGGCTGGAGAGCGTCTCGTAAAACAGCTCCCTTGGCAGCTGGAGCTCCGCCGAGGCCACGCCCTTCCCCAGATCGATGGACAGCACCCGGCTCAGCGAGATGTTCTCCTCCTCCCCCATCTCCTTCACCACCGGGTCCACCTCCCGGATGTGGCGCATCCGCTCCCCGCCCTGGCGGACCACGCCGTAGACCGCCTGACGGATGGGGTGGCTCATGGGCAGAGCATCCACCCAGCGGGGCAGGAAAAACCGCATCTCCCGGAGGGGGAATTCATAGAGGATGCTCTTAATAATGTAGGTAATCGCCTCCTCCCCCAGCTCCAGGCAGTTTACCGGCAGGCACTGCACGCCAAAACGGCTGGAAATATCCCTGCTGATGCTGGCGGCCCGGCTGGAGTGGGGCTCGGCGGAGTTAAGCAGAACTACAAAGGGCTTCCCCAGCTCCTGGAGCTCAGTGATGACCCGCTCCTCTGCCTCCAGATAATCCTCCCTAGGAATATCGGTGACGGAGCCGTCGGTGGTAATGACGATCCCAACCGTGGAGTGCTCCTGGATCACCTTCCGGGTGCCGATCTCGGCAGCCTCGGCCATGGGGATCTCGTGGTCCATCCAGGGGGTCATCACCATCCGGGGCGTGCCGTCCTCAAACTGGCCCATGGCCCCGGGGACCATGTACCCCACGCTGTCGATGAGCCGCACAGCGAAGGTGGCGCCGCCGTCCAAAGCGACCTCCACCGCCTCCTCCGGCACAAACTTGGGCTCAGCGGTCATAATAGTCCGGCCGCTGCCGGACTGGGGCAGCTCGTCGATGGCCCGCTCCCGGCGATAGACATTCTCAATGTTGGGGATCACGCAGGTCTCCATGAAGCGCTTGATGAAGGTGCTCTTTCCCGTCCGCACCGGCCCCAGCACCCCTACGAACAGGGAGCCCCCCGTCCGTGTGGCAATATCCTGATAGAGATCCGTATTCGACATAGTAACCCTCCCATGCGCCCTGGGGCGCGAATCAGACTGGCAAGCCCCCGCGTGCGGGAGGCTGTCTCGTATTCCTGCTGACACTCTATGAGGGCCTGGACCATATTATGCAAAACAGGTGAAAAATAATAAGACACGGCGGTCCTTTGACCGCCGTGTCAGACTGTCGATAAAGTGATTTTCGCAAAGAAAACCACATCAAAAATGTTTCAAATGCAGTTACTCTGCTAAATAAA
>JAIEIQ010000252.1 GCA_029065305.1 Oscillospiraceae bacterium | reverse complement strand
CACCCAGGCCACAGTCCGGTACACCCCGTCCACCAGGGCCCCGTCCAGCCGCCAGGGGGCCCCCAGCCCCCGGGGCAGCTCCCGCAGGGGCTCCTGCCAGGAGAAGAGCAGGCCCGAGAGCAGCTCCGAGGGCACGTTGGCCCCGGCCATGGTCAGCCACAGAATCCCCGCCAGCAGCAGGAGCATCACCGGGATTCCCGTGGCCCGGGAGGTGAGCAGCCGGTCGAGGAGGCGGTCCCGCCGGTGGACGGTCTCCTCGTCCTGGGACACCACCTCCTGGGCGATAGCCGCCGCCTGGGCCATGGTCGCGGCGGTACGGCAGCAGCCGCAGCCCGCGCAGTACCCGCAGGCCGGGCGCTCCGGCCTGGGCAGGGGGCGGAGCGCCGCGTCCTCCAGGACCTGGCGCAGGCTGTCCAGCCCCACGCCGCCCCGGGCGGCGGACCCAACCACCGGCGCCCCCAGCCGGTCCTGGAGGGCGGCTAAGTCCACCTCGATATGCTTCTTCCGGGCCTCGTCCAGCAGGTTCACGCACACCACCACCGGCCAGGCGGTCTCCAGCACCTGGAGCACCAGGGCCAGGTTCCGCTCCAGGCAGGTGGCGTCCGCCACCACCAGGGTCACGTCGGCCTCGCCGGACTGGAGATAGTCCCGCGTCACCTCCTCCTCGGCGGAGCCGGGCTGGAGGGAATATGTACCGGGCAGATCCACCAGAGTATAGCGGCGGTTGTGGTAAGTAAAGGCCCCCCGGGCGGTGGCAACGGTTTTCCCCGGCCAGTTTCCGGTGTGCTGGCGCAGATGGGTCAGAGCGTTAAAGACGGTGGACTTGCCCACATTGGGGTTGCCCACCAGGGCGATGGTTATCTCCTGTTCTTGGATCAGAGCCATGGCGGTTTCCCTCCCTAATTTGTTGTTTCAGTCTATGCGGGGAGGAGGGCCGGGGTGAAAATGTAAAATGCCCTTGACATTTCAAGCTTGTGTGCTATACTGAATGTAAAGAATCCTTTACTTTGGAGGGCCATGAAATGGAACGCTTTTGGAGGAAGCTGAGGCTGCGGAGGCCCGACGAGATGGAGCGGGCGATTCTCTCCAAAGCCCAGCGGAATGCCTATCTCTTTTTGGTTTTCGCGCTGTTCGTCTGGTCGGTATATGAGAGCTGTCAAGTCTATCTCCATCACAGCCGGCTGAATCTGCTGCCCTGCCTTCTGCTGGCGGCGGCGGCGCTGATCCAGAGCTTCTCCCAGCTGATTCTGACGCGCAGCGCCGTAAAGGACGAGCCGGAAGAAACTGGGCCGCTGATAAGGCTTGTCGTGCTCTCCTGCGCGGCGGCGGGCGTTATCGCCGCTGCTGCGGCGGCGGTGGTGCTGCTGGGTGTCAGGACATGACAAACGGGATCAAGGCCCTGCGCAGGGCGAAGGGCCTCCGCCAGGAGGACCTGGCGGAGCTGCTGGGCGTCTCCAGGCAGACGATTATCGCCATTGAAAACAACAAATATGACCCCTCCCTGCCGCTGGCAATGCGGCTGGCCCGCTGCCTGCAAACGACGGTGGAGGAGCTTTTCCGATTGGAGGACCAGGCATGAAGAAGAATTTTACCGCAATGCTGCCCTATCTGCTGGTGCTGGCGGCAGACTTTTATCTGCTGCCCCTATTGATGAGGGGCACAGGGGGCGCTATGGTGATGATGCTGTGCGTTATGCCCGTGATCGACTTTATCTGCGGCATCATCTATGGGGTATGCGAGGGATTTTGTGTGCTCCTGCCCCTGGCGGCGCTGGTCCTGTTCGTTCCGACGGTCTTTATCCACTACAATGCCACGGCTTGGGTATATGCGCCGGTCTATGCGGGGATCGTAGTCGTTGGGATGGGCTTGGGGCGGATATTTTACCGAAAACGGTAGATAAAAGAAGCCCTCCGCAGGCATTACGTCTGCGGAGGGCTTTTGCAGTCAGCTGATTTCCACGTACAGCTCCGCATCTCCGCCCAGAAGCTGCTCCACACCGGCATCCAGCCAGGGGGCAGGCTGGTCCTCTGTCTCCGGTGCCAGGTTCAAAATGAAGGCGCTCATAGCGGTGGTGTCCCCCTCATCCAGCATACACTCCGCCCAGCCGACAGCATCCGGCTCGCCGCCGATAATAAAGACATGGCGCTGGCCGTCGGCGTCTGTACACTCGCGGACGTAGGGCGTCTCATAGGAGAACTGCCCCGTGATATCGAGCTCCTCCCCTCCGGCGGTGAAGAAGACCCGCCCGTCGTCCCGGACCTCCACCGGGGAGACAGGCTCCTCCCCACTGAGAGCCTGGTCCACGCGGACATTGCCGCTCTCGTCCATGCCAACGGAGATAGTGTCCCCGCTGAGCATATGGAATACGTGCTCCGCCAGGCCGCTGCTGGCAAAGGCCGTGACGGTCAGGACCAGCGCGGCGCACAGGGCCGCTGCTGCCGCCAGGGGGCGGCGGATTTTAGTGGTGTTTTTCATGTCGTTTACCTCCAGTTTCTTTTGGGCGCAGCGGGAGGCCAGCGAGGCGCGGACCCGCTCTGCCGCCTCCCCGCTCATGCGGACCTGGTCAAAGGTCCTCCGGTACAATGGCTCCATAGTCGTCCTCCTTTAAGCTGCTCCGCAGCAGTTTGCGGGCCCGGTGCAGGCGCATGGAGATTGTGGAGGGCTTCGCGCGCAGAAGCCCGGCAATCTCGGCGAGGGTATAGCCCTCGTAGTAGTGGAGATGGACCACCACCCGGTACTTGGCCGGCAGGGCCATCACGACGGCAAAGAGCCCGCTCTCCTCCTCCTGACGGAAGGGGATATTCTCGTCCAGGGGCTCCGTCCGCCGCCAGAAGGCCCGGAGCAGATCCCGCCCGGCGTTGACGGTCACCTGGGCCAGCCAGGCCTTTTCCTTCCCTGGCTGGGGCGGTGTTTTGCCGTCCAGGAGCTTGAGGAACACGGTCTGGACGATGTCCTCTGCGTCCTGGGAAGAGCCGGTGCAGCTCAGAGCCAGCCGGTAGACCATGTCGCGGTACCGGTCGAACAGGGACAGAATCTCCGCGTCTGTCACAGGGTCACCTTCTTTCCTTTCCTTGAGGCCTCGCTTATAAGACGTTTGGGAGGGGGAAATCAGCACAGCGGAAATCCAAAAAATTTCGGCGGGGGCATAGGCCCCCGCCGCTTTTGCATCCATATTACGCGTCAATGCCCCGGCTGGTCAGATACTTCTTGACCATCAGCGCCACCTTGAAGGTGATGGCGTCGTCGAACTCCCGCAGGTCCAGGCCCGTCAGCTTTTTGATCTTCTCCAGCCGGTATACCAGAGTGTTCCGGTGGACAAA
>JAIEIQ010000251.1 GCA_029065305.1 Oscillospiraceae bacterium | reverse complement strand
CCCCCACCTCCATCCCCGTCCCCACGGCGAACACCGGCCTGCGGTGGACCGGCGCGGAGCAGGTTGGCGTGAACGAGGGGACCGGCTATACCCTCACCGGACACAAGGCGGTAGACGTCGGGTCCCACACCGCCACGGCCGCGCTGGAAAGCGGCTATCAGTGGACGGACGGCACCACTAACGATAAAGAGATCCAGTGGAGTATCGGAAAGGCCCAGGGCCTTTCCGCTCCGGCGAACCTCACCGGAGCGGCCCCCACGGCGGAGGGCGCGTCGGACGGTAAAATCACCGGCACCACCGCCGCCATGGAGTATGCGGACAATGAGGCTTTCCACACCCCCTCAGACTGCGGCGAGCCGGAGACCACCGGCCTTGCCACAGGGACATACCATGTGCGCCTGAAAGAGACGGACACCCATGAGGCGGGAGCGGTGACGGTTGTCGCGGTTCCGGCTTACGGCGAGCCCGAGGAGCCCGGCAAGCCCACAGAGCCCACCGATCCCGATAAGCCCACTGATCCCGACAAACCGACAGACCCTGATAAGCCTACGGAACCCGATAAACCGACCGAGCCTGACAAGCCCACGGAGCCTGATAAGCCCAACAAGCCCAGCCGGCCCAGCGGCGGCGGGTCCTCCGGCGGCAAGCCCAGCAAGCCGTCCACCCAGACACCGGCCCAGAACGCGATTTCCAGCATCACCGCCGCCCCCGCCGGGGGAACGGTCTCCATGGTCCTGCCGGAGAGCAGCACCGCTGTCGGCAGTGCGGTCTGGGAGGCTCTGGCGGGGAAGGACGTGGTGCTCTCCGTCAGCGCGGGCCGGGTGAACTGGAGCATACACGGTCTGGACGTGGCCAAGGACGCCGCGCCGTCCTCCCTGGATCTGGGGGCGGAGGTCGGCGCGGGGATCATCCCCGCCGGCGCTCTGGAGGCCCTTCCCAGCCAGGGGGAGGAGACTGTCCAGCTGTCCCTGGCCCACAACGGCTCCTTCGGCTTTGAGGCCCGGATGTCGGTGGACGTTGGCCGGACCAACGCCGCCCTGTGGGCCAATCTCTACTACTACAACCCCACCTCCCAGGCTCTGGAGTTCCAGGCCGCGGCCCGGGTGGGGACGGATGGCTGGGCCTCCTTCACCCTGGACCACGCCTCCGACTACGCCATTGTCCTGGACGGGAAGAGCCACAAGCCCGCCGCCGTCACGCCGGTTCCCTGGAGCAATCCCTTCCGGGATGTGGCGGAGAACTGCTGGTACTTTGACGCCGTGGCCTACGTCCACCAGAACGGCCTCATGAACGGCACTGCCGCCGCCGTCTTCTCGCCGGACGCCACCACCACCAGAGGCCAGTTTGTCACCACTCTCCACCGCCTCCAGGGCACGCCGAAGCCCGCCGGAAAAACAGCCTTCACTGACGTTCCCCAGGACGCCTACTACGCGGACGCGGTGGCCTGGGCGGCGGAGAACGGCATTGTCAACGGCGTGGACGGCAGCCGCTTTGCCCCCGGGGAGCCCATCACCCGGGAACAGCTGGCCGCGTCCCTCTACCGCTTCGCACGGCTGCGGGAGACACCGGCGGACGCGGGCACTGTGCAGCTGCTCCCCTTCTCCGACCGGGACCAGGTCTCCGGATACGCGGCGCGGCCCATGAGCTGGGCGCTGGAGCGGGGTCTGCTGACCGGTCTGGACAACGGAACCCTCGCGCCCAAGGCCTACGCCACCAGAGCACAGATCGCGGCCATTCTGCTGCGATTCCAGGGCTCTGCGGCGGATGCAAAATAAAATCTGCGGCATAGAAAAAAGGCCGGCGATGGAATTTTCCATCGCCGGCTTTACTGCGGGGTGCGGGCTCGTGCCCTCACGCTCCGCGCAGGGTCTCGTCCTGGAGCCTGTCGAAGGAGGCCATACACTCCTCCACCGTTGCCCCCTCCAGCAGCTCCCGCACAATCAGGCAGGTGTTGCCCCACTGCTCCACCGCCATGCCTGCGTTGGAACCCAGGACATAAACCCCGTCCTCAATGATCCGGTCCTGCAGCGGCCGCAGGGCTGGAACGCACTCCACAAAGACGTTTTTGGAGGGGGAGATGACCCGGTTGTTCTCCGCGTAGAGCTGGAGGGCTTCGTCGGAGGTGATGATGTCCAGCACCCGGGCCGCGTCCTCCCGGTGCTCCGCCTCCGCGCCGATGCCGTACCCGGTGATGGTCACCACCGGCATCTGTCCCAGGCTGCTGGGAAAGCCGATGACCTGCATCTCAAAGTCCGTCCCGCCGTAGGCGGTCTCCGTGTTGGCCGCGCCCCAGTAGGCCATAACGATAGGGGTCTTTTGGGCCAGAAAATCCGGCCCCTCCGCCTCGATGGCCTCGCCGACAGCGGCCTTCTCTGCGTCGATATACCCCCGGTCCATCAGCTCCTTGAGAAACTCGAAGCCGGGGCGCAGATAGTCGCTGTACCGGGCCTCCCCGCTGTTGAGGGCCGCGATCTCCGCCTCCGTGTTCCCGCCGTTGTACAGATCCGCGTAGCCCTGGGCAAAGACAAAGGTCTCCAGCCACCAGCGGTTGGCCCCCACCGGGGTCTCTATGCCGTTCTCCTGAAATACCCGGCAGCACTCCAAAAATTCCTCCGGTGTCTCCGGCAGCTCCAGATC
>JAIEIQ010000250.1 GCA_029065305.1 Oscillospiraceae bacterium | reverse complement strand
GGGCGGGGAGCTGATTGTCACCGCGTTTCAGTCCGCGTCGGGGCTGGTGAATATGATCACCCCCACCGCCGCCGTGGTGATGGGCGGACTGGCGCTGGGCGGGGTGCCCTATGACCGGTGGATTCGGTTCGTATGGAAATTGATACTAGTATTTTTCCTGCTGTCCATCGCATTTTTGGCGGTATCCGCCGTTTTCTAGCAGCCGGGTCCTGTGTTATACTGGAACGCAGTAAACCGCGAAGGAGACGGCGCTATGAGAGTCATCGACATGCACACCCACATCTTCCCCGACAAGATCGCCGCCAAGGCCACGGTGGCTACGGCGGACTACTTCGACCTGCCGGAGCCCCCCAACCACTACGGCAGCGTGGGGGAGCTGGTGGAGACCCTGGAGGGGGCGGGGATCGACTACGCCATGGTCTTCTCCGCCGCTACCACCGCCCATCAGGTGGAGCACATCAACCGGTATATCTGGGAGGAGGCCCTCAAACAGCCCAGGTTTATCCCCTGCGGGACCCTCCACGCGGAGTACGAGGACTACAGGGGCGAGCTTGCCTGGATGCGGGAGCACGGGATCTTCGGGGTGAAGATTCATCCGGAGTTCCAGCACTTTGTGCTGGACGATGAGCGGATGTTCCCTATGTACGAGGAGATGGAGAAAACCGACATGTTCCTCATCGCCCACATGGGGGACCCCAGAGTGAATGTGTCCGGGCCCAGGCGGATGCTGCCCATTGCCAGGACGTTTCCCAGGCTGCGGTGCATTGCCGCCCATCTGGGGAACTGGGGGGACTGGGATATTGAGAAGATCCGGCCTATCGCCAGGCTGGAGAACATGTACACCGACATCAGCTCCTCCTTCAGCTACGTGGAGGACAAGGGGCCGCTGTACCCCATTCTCCGGGAGTACGACCCCGGGCATGTGTTCTTTGGGTCCGACTACCCCATCTGGTGCCCGAAAAAGGAGCTGGAGAAGGCGATGGGGCTGGGGCTGGAGGAGGACTTTCTGGAGGATATCCTGTTTCACAACTTCGCCCGGTTCTACCACTACAAAAAACTGTGATTGTGTGCGGGCCCCCGGTCCGTCTGCCGAGACAGACGGACCGGGGGCCCTTTGGTTCGCTGCGGGTGTTTTTCGTGTGGAAAGGATAAGGTCTGAAAACGCATTACCCACCATATGTTTAATCTTTGCGCACCGCCTGCCGCTGCCGCCAGTTCTCCTCGGACAGGCGGTGGCTGACGGCCATCTTCTGGATGACGTCCTTCACCGTCCGCTCCAGCCCGCCCCCCGCGCGGTAGTCCGCCGGGTAGATGAAATCCACCCGCTTCTGCCGCAGCAGCTTCTCCACCCCGGCCCGGTTGGCCTCCTGGTAGACCGCGATGGCCTGGCCCCCGTAGGCCCGCATCATCTTCATGCAGGGCACGTCGCTGAGGCCGTCGCCGATGTAGATCATATTGGTGAAGGGCACCCGCTTGTCGTCGTCGGGCATGGAGTCGTTGAGCTTCTGGTCGTCGGCCACGTCCAGAACGCCCTTGTTGATCCGGTAGACAAACTGGGTTTTGGCCGTGAAATTCACAGCCAGCCGGGGCCACACCGGCGCGCCGGCGGCGTTGTAGTAGAACTCGCTGGCGTAGATCTTGGTGAAGGCGTCTGCTATGGCGCTGCCCTCGATGATCTCCCGCAGGCCGGAGGAGATGACGTAGTGCTCCACCTGGACCCCCAGGGTCCTCCCGTGGGCGTTGACGCGCTCAAACCAGTCCGTCACGCCGGGGAAAAAGTCGATGTTCCGGCCGCACCGCCGGAGAAAGTCCCGGGTCAGGGACACGTTCAGCGCCCGGGATTTCTCCAGCATCATGTACATATAGGCCAAAATGCCGTCCATCTCCTCCCGCTGGCCGAAGATATTGGCCTCCTGCCAGAAGGAGCCCGGCTCCATCCCCAGGGAGGGAATGAAGGTGTAGTTCTGCATATCCTGGGTGCACAGGGTCTTGTCAAAATCGTAGAGCAGGGCGACAATCGTTTTCACGGCGGACTCCTTTCTCCTCTCTTAAGTCCATGGGCCATGGGCAAAAAAGCGCGGGAGGCGGCCAGAGGCCGCCCCCCGAGAGGGTTAGGGTTTGTAGTTGCGGCCGAATTGCAGCTCGTCCAGATTCAGCACACGGGTGGCCTGGAGGCTGTCCTCCCCGGGGACCATGGCGGGGTCCTCGGCGAAGGGGTCCGCCTCCGCCGATTCGGGAGCGCTCCCCAGGGCGGCGACCGCCTCCTGGATGTTCCGCTCTATCTCCGTCTCGTCCACGGCTATGACCTCCGCCTCCTCCGGCAGCTCCGGCACCGGACGGGTCTCCGCCAGGGGAGGCTCCTCCTGCCGGACGGGGGGTTCCTCTGCCAGGGGCGCCGCCGGCAGCTCCGGCAGGCGGTCCAGCAGCTCCAGCTGCTTCCCGCACACGCCGCGCACCGCCTGGATGAACAGGCGCAGCTCGCCCTGGGCCACCTCCAGACGGTGCTCCTCCGCCGCGATCCGCTCGTCCACGTCCCGGCGCACCTGGTCCAGACGGGCCTCCTCCCGGATCACCTCCGCCTGAAGCTCCGACAGACGCTGCTTGGCCTCGCCGGTGCCGTCGGCGATGAGCGCCTCCCGCTTGGCCTCCGCCTCGCTGACGATGGAGGTGGCCATCCGCTGGGCGGTGAGGAGCGTGGAGCGCATGGCGTCCTCGATCTCCCGGTACTCCTCCGTCTTGTCCGCCAGAACCTTCAGCTTCGCCTTCAGCGCGGCGTTCTCCTTGTAGAGCGCCGCGTAGTCCTCCGTCAGCTTGTCGAGAAAATCGTCCACCGACGCCATATTGTAGCCGCCAACCATTGATTTGGTAAAGGTGCAGTTGGCCGCCTCCTGCGGGGTCATCATGGGCCAGGTCCCTCCCGTCCGTTTTTAGTCTTTTGTGTTTATTTGAAGTACAGTCCGTTGCTCTCCAGCTCGTCCATCAGATCGCCCTGGATATCCACGGAGTAGGGGGTGATGATGTAGGTGTTGGCCGCGACCTTCTTGATCTTCCCCTCCCCCGCGTAGGCGACGCCGGAGAGGAAGTCCACCAGGCGGCGGGCGATGTCCCGGTTGGTGTCCTCCAGGTTGATGACCACCGTCCGCTTCTCCTTGAGATGGTCGGCGATTTCACTGGCGGACTCAAACCGCTCCGGCTTGACCAGCACCACCTTCAGCTGGGTGGTGGCGTGGATGTTCACCACCTTGCCCCGGCGGCTGTCCACGCTGCTGCGGTCCGAGCGGGAGTGTGACTCCAGAAAGGGGGACTCCTGGTCGTCAAAATCCATATAATCCTCGTCGTCCTCGTCGTTCATGGGGTGCATCATCCGCTTGAGATCGTCTAATAAGCCCATAGGGAAACCTCCTCTTATCAACGGTACTGCCGCTGGCCGAAGATGGCCGACCCGACCCGGATCAGCGTCGCCCCGGCGGCAATGGCGTCCTCGAAGTCATCGCTCATGCCCATTGATAGGTATTTGAATTCATTATCATACAAATTTACGCTTATGTCAACATAAAGACGAAAAACTTCCTGAAAAAAGGGCAGGTTCCCGTGGCTCTCCCGCTGGACGGGGGGAATGGTCATCAGCCCCAGGGGCCGCACATGGCGGCACATCCGGGCCTGCTCCGCCGCCCGGCGCACCTCCCCGGGGGCGAAGCCGCTCTTGCTCTCCTCCCCGCCCACGTTCACCTCCAGCAGGATGTCCTGGACAAGGCCGCGCCTCTCCGCCTGCCGGTCGATCTCCTCCAGCAGCTCCAGAGAGCTCACCGAGTGGATCAGGGACGCGGCCCCCACCACCTGCCGGACCTTGTTGCGCTGGAGGTGGCCGATGAAGTGGAGGGGTGCGCCCTCGTAGGCCCCCTCCTCCAGCTTCCCGCGCATCTCCTGGACCCGGTTCTCCCCCAGGGCGTCGATGCCGGCGGCGATGGCCTCCCGGCAGGCGGCGGCGCCGTTCATCTTGCTGGCCCCCACCAGAAGCACCTCCTCCGGCCTCCGCCCGGCGGCCAGCGCCGCGCGGGCCATCCGCTCCCGGATGCTCCGGATATTCTCCGCGATTGTCATCAGTAGATCACCTTCCCGTCGTATAGGTCCACAGCGGCGATGATGACCGTGTCCCCGGACCGCAGCCGCCGCGCGTCGCCGGTGTCCTCCCTGGGGCGCACCAGCATATATTCCTCGTCCTGCCAGACCACCTCCACCGGCTTGAACCGGGCGAAGGTGCCCCAGACGCAGTAGACGCCGGTGACGCTCCGGGTCCGCTCCGTGCCGTCGCTCTCCAGCACCGGATTGCCGGCTTCATCCGTCACCGTCTCCTCGCCCAGACGCACCGCCGCCCGGGGGACCCGGATGCCGGTGTAACTGTCAAAGATGAGCTGTGCGTTCTGCCGCCGCAGGAGGGTGGTGAGGTGCAGGTACTCCCCGCTCTCCAGGGTGACCGCCCGGCGCCCCCCCTCCGCGGCGCTGATGTGGGTGACGGTCATGGTCATGTCCCGGTCCAGGCCCGTCTGGAAGCGCAGGCGCACCTTGTCCCCCTCCTGGAGCTGGCCCATGTCGGCGTCGTCCACCAGGGTTACAAAGGCCCAACGGCTCCCCAGGACCACGCGGCCCAGGCCCTCCGCCGCCCCGGGGGCGATGGCGTCATATTGGGCGGGGGTCATCTCCGCCGCCGCCTCCAGGGTGAGGACCGGCTCGTAGCCGTCCACCATGCCGGAGAAGAGTCCGGCGTGGGGGGCCGTCACCCGCTGGGCGCCGGTGGTGGAGGCGGAGAGGGCGGCGATCTGCCCCTGGAGGGAGGCGACGGCCCCCTCCAGATCCTCCGCCCCGCTGTAGGCGTAGCTCCGCTTGAGCACCGCCGCCCGCAGGGTCTCCCCGGCGGTGGAGGCCGCCGTCAGGTTCGACCCGGACAGGGCGGCGTGGAAGGCGGTCAGGGAGGCGGACACCTCCTCCTCCAGCCGCAGCTCCGTCTGGGTGCCGGCGGTGAGGGAGCGGGCGTAGAGCAGCTGCTCAAGTTGCTCGGACAGGGAGCGGAGGGTATTGGCGTCGGCCAGGGCCTGGGCGCTGGGGTAGACGTAGGCCACGGTCCCCCCGGCGCTGACCCGCTCCCCCTCGCCCCGGGAGACATAGACCAGCTCCCCGGCGCTGCCGGACAAAACCTCTTCGGCGCGCACCACGTACCCGGACACCGCCAGAGCGTGCTCGCTGACATAGGGGTAGGCCGGGGCGGTGGTGAAGGGATCGGCAAAGGTAGCCGCCAGGCTGAGGCCGAAGTAGAGGATCACTGCGGCGAAGATGGCGGCCAGCATCAGTTTTGTGGCCAGGGTTCCGTTTTTCATATGTAGTCTCCATGGGGCGCCGGGCAGGCTAGGCTAAGGTCTCCTCCCACTCCTGTAAATCCACGCTCTGGGTGGGGCTGACGGTGGAGATGGCGTGCTTGTAAATGAGATTCTGCTTGCCCTCCACCGTCAGCACCACTGTGAAGGCGTCAAAGCCGGTGATGGTCCCCCGCATCTGAAAGCCGTTGATGAGGAACACAGTGACCGGGATCTCGCCGCTCCGGGCGGAGGCCAGGAACACGTCCTGGAGGTTGGGTGATTTTGCCATGGCGTCTACCTCTCTTTTTCATTGGTTTGACGGACAGGCTTGTCCGCCGTAAGGCTATTGTAGCCCCTGGGCGGTAAGAATTTCTGTCGCAATTTGGAGGGCCGGACGGAGATCCTCCCCTTTTTCACGGAGAATCCAGTGAATTTCCCCGTTCCGGCGCAGCCAGGTCAGCTGCCGCTTGGCGTATTGGCGGGAGCGGAGCTTCACCTCCTCCGCCGCCTCGGCCAGGGAGGCGGTCCCGTCCAGCACGGGCAGCAGCTCCTTGTAGCCGATGGCCTGGAGGGCGGTGGCGTCCCGGGGGACGCCGGACGCCGCCAGGGCCCGGACCTCCTCCAGCAGCCCGGCGGCGAGCATGGCGTCCACCCGCAGGCCGATGCGCCGCTTCATTTCCTCCCGGTCCCGGAAGGTCAGGCCGAAGCGGATGGGCGCGTACCGGCCGGGGAGGGCCCGGGTCTCCCGGTTGTGCTGGGAGATGGGCTTTCCCGTCTCCCGGTAGACCTCCAGCGCCCGTAGGATCCGCTTGCGGTCCGCCGGGTGGAGGCGCCGGGCGCTCT
This sequence comes from Oscillospiraceae bacterium, assembly GCA_029065305.1. Lineage (GTDB taxonomy): Bacteria > Bacillota > Clostridia > Oscillospirales > Oscillospiraceae > Pelethomonas. Next base: position 1,215 of record JAIEIQ010000250.1, on the reverse strand, counting down.
CCGGGTCCACCCGGCGGAGCTCATCTAAAAGGGGTTCGATTCCCCCGGTCTCCAGGGCCCGCTCCAGCTGGGCGCGGACCGCCCCGCCGGCGCTGCCGGGGGCGAAGGTCCGCCCCGCGATGAGGGCGTCCAGGTAGAGGCCGGTGCCGCCCACCAGCACGGGCAGCTTCCCCCGGGACAGGATGTCCTGGACACAGCGGTCCGCCTCCTGAACAAAGCGGGCCGCGGACCAGCTCTCCCTGGGGTCCGCCACGCCCACCATGTGGTGGGGGATCCCCGCCGTCTCCTCCGGTGTAGGGGCGGCGGTGCCGATGGACATGCCCCGGTAGATCTGCATGGAGTCCACGCTGACCACCTCGCCGCCCCAGGCTCGGGCCAGCAGGACGCCGAATTCGGTTTTGCCGCAGGCGGTGGGGCCTGTGACGCAGAGAACCCTGGGCTGGGGCATGGGACGCGCCGCCTTTCTGTCGCAGTTTACGCTCGCTTGAACAGCTTCTCAAGCTCATATCTGGAGAGCTTCACCTTCACCGGCCGGCCGTGGGGGCAAAACTGGACCTCCCCGCTCTGGACCTTCTCGATGAGGGCCGTCAGCTCGGCGGCGCCGCTCCTCCAGCCCCCCTTGATGGACGCCTTGCAGGCCATGGTGTGGAGCATGGCGTCCCGGGCGGCGGAGGGGTCCGCCGTGCCGCACAGCAGCAGCTTGTCCGCCAGGACCTCCAGCGTCTCCCGGACCAGGCCCGTGTCCAGGTCCGAGGGGATGGCCCGGACCATCAGGCACCCCGCGCCGAAGTCCTCCGCCTCAAAGCCGAACTCCTCCAGCAGGGGGAGGTGCTCCAGCAGGGCGGCGTACTGCTCCTGCTGGAGGTCCACCGCCAGAGAGGACAGCAGGTGCTGGCGCATGACGGGCTCCGCGCCGGCCTTCATCCGGTCGAAGTTGACCCGCTCGTGGGCGGCGTGCTTGTCGATGAGCCACATGTTCTCCCCGTCCTCGGCGATGATGTAGGTATTGAACACCTCCCCGGCGAAGCGCCAGGGGGTGGGGGCCGCTGCCTCTATGGCCGTCTGGACCGGCTCCGCCGGTTCCGGCGGAGATGGTGGGGGCGGCGGGATCGGCTTCTCCGGTGCCGGCTCCGGCTTTGGTTCCAGCATCGGGGGCGGAGCCTCCCGGCGGGGCGGCGGGGCGGAATCCCGGAACCGGACCCGTCCCCCCAGCTC
>JAIEIQ010000025.1 GCA_029065305.1 Oscillospiraceae bacterium | reverse complement strand
GTTCCCGGTCCCATACAATAACAGACCGTAGAAATGAGACATTTCCAGTCCTCCCCGTATTCGGCTGTAGAAGCGAAATTGAGAACAGCAAGACTCTTTTCCTGGCGGATAAGCCGGAGTATCGCCGCTGCGGCCTGACCTATGCCCGCCTCCGCTTCACCACGGAGACCCCGGCGGAGTGCGTCCGGATCCTCTCCCGCTATCAGAACAAAAACGACTTCATCCCGCCGGACTATACCCGGGGACTTTTTTACCGTGGCGTGGAATAAACCGGTCTATTTTGTGATATAGAGCGTGTATAATACAGAATGTAAAGGAAACCTCCATGAAGCTGAAGATAAAACCCCTATCGGACAAGATCGGAAGGGAGATCCCCCTCCCCTACTACGCAACCCAGGGCGCGGCGGCGCTGGACCTCCACGCCTGCCTGGACGAGCCCATGACCATCCCGCCGGAGGGCCAGGTGATGGTCCCCACCGGCATTGCGGCGGCTGTTCCCGAGGGCTATGTGGGGATCATTGCGGTCCGCAGCAGCATGGGAATCCGCCGGGAGGTGGGGATGCCCAACAGCATCGGCGTCATCGACAGCGACTACCGGGGCCCGCTGGGTGTAGCCCTGCGGAATTTCCGCAGAGAGCCCTATACCGTCCAGCCCGGGGACCGCATCGCCCAGCTGCTGGTGGTGCCGGTCCTGTGCCCGGAGGTAGAGGTCGTGGATACCCTGCCGGAGACAGCCCGGGGCGCTGGGGGCTTCGGCTCCACGGGCCGCTAGGCCCCTGTACTTTTTGTCATAAAATCGAGGAAAAAAAGACTATGCTGCGATTCATATTGGCCTCCCAGTCCCCCCGCCGCCAGCAGCTGCTGCGGCAGATTGGCCTGGAAAGGTTTGAAATTCTTATCCCGGACGCCGACGAGACCTACGACCCGTCCCTCCCGCCGGAGAAGATTGTAGCCTCCATCAGCCGCAAGAAGGCGGAGGCGGTCCGCCCCCTGGCGGAGGACGCCCTGATCATCACGGCGGACACCATGGTTTTCCTGGACGGCCTGCGCCTGGGTAAGCCCAAGAGCCAGGAGGAGGCCCGGGAGATGCTCTCTGCCCTCTCCGGCCGGACCCACCATGTCTGTACCGGTGTCACCGTCTGCCTGGGCCCCCGGGTAATCACGGAGGCGGAGACAACCGACGTCACCTTCCGCCCCCTCACCGGCTGGGAGATCGCCAGCTATGTGCGCACCGGCGAGCCCATGGACAAGGCGGGAGCCTACGGCGTCCAGGGCCTGGGCGCTCTCTTCGTGGAGCGCATCGACGGCGACTATTTCAACGTCATGGGCCTCCCCCTCTGCCGCCTGGGCAGGATGCTGGGGAAATTCGGCGTTGACCTGTTTCTCCAGGAGGAAAACCAGTGAAGCGATTTTTCACCAAGTACGGCATGACCGTGCTGGCCTTGGCCGCCGCCATCGCCGTAATTCTCAGCGTGATGACCTACTTCTCCTCCACCGCCGCCGTCCTGCCCAATCTGGCGGGCATCGTCGCCGCTCCCTTCCGGAACGCCGGCGCCACCGTCACGGAAAAGGTGAACGATTGGCTTGACTACCTGACCAATTACGACGCACTGAAGGCGGAAAACGAAGCCCTCAAGCTCCGGATTGCCCAGATGGAGGAGGAAAACCGGCAGGCGAAATACGACCGGGAGGAGAACGCCCGCCTGCGGGAGCTGATGGAGCTCCAGGAGCAGCGCCGGGATTTGAAATTCGCCTCCGCCCGGGTGGTGGAGTTGGACTACTCTAACTGGGCCAGCATGCTGACCATCAATAAGGGCGTCGGCCAGGATGTGAACGTGGGGGACTGTGTCATCACGGAGACCGGCTGTCTGGTGGGTGTGGTGACGGAGGCGGGACACAACTGGTCCACCGTCCGCACCATCCTGGACAGCGATACCTCCATCGGGGCCCTGGTGTTCCGCAGCGGCGTCAGCGCCGTGGCTCAGGGGGAGTTCTCCCTGATGAGCGAGGACCGTCTCCGTCTGGCCTACCTGGGCACCGATCCGGACGTGGTGTCCGGAGATCTGGTAGTGACGTCCGGTCTTGCGGGCTACTACCCCTCCCAGCTGGTCATCGGCTATGTGGAGGAGCTGACCGCCGGCGACGACGGCATGGACCAGTACGCCATCATCGACCCCAGTGTGGACCTGGAGGGCCTGACGGAGGTCTTCGTGGTCACAAGCTTTGATATCGTGGAGTAACCGTATGCTGCCAAAAAGCTATATCGTCCTTAAATGGACCGTCTACGCCCTGGCCACTTTTCTCTTCTTTGTCCTCCAGTACCTGGTGCTGGGGCAGATTCGGGTGCTGGGGCTGACGCCCTTTCTGTACCCCATTCTGCCGGCGGTGGTGGCCTCCTACGAGGGTCCCCGCCGGGGCGCAGTTTTTGCCCTGATCCTGGGCCTGATCTGTGACCAGCTGGTGGTGGGACCCTTCGAGGGCTTCTATACCCTGATATTCACCTTTATTGCCCTCCTCTCCGCCCTCATCGGGGAAAATCTTCTCTCCCCCGGCTTTCTCTGCGCGCTGACAGTCTCCGCTCTGGCTATGCTGCTGACCAACGGAGGCCGTATTTTGGTGGAGCTGCTGACGGGCAATACCCATCTGGTGCTCATGGGCCGCATTGCCCTGGGCGAAACCCTGATCACCCTTCCGGCCCTGCTGGTGGTCCTGCCCATCTACCGGGTGATCCACCTGCGGTGTGCCTCGGACTACTGATTTGCCATAAAGGAGGCCCCCTTTGGAAGATACCAAGCGATTTCACCGCCGTCTGCGCTTTCTGCTGATGGTGTTCGTCCTGACCATGCTCTCCTTCACCGGACTTCTCTACCAGGCCCAGGTGGTCCACTACGAGGACTACCTCAGCCGATCCACCACCCAGGTGGCCCATGAGGAGACTGTGGAGACCTCCCGGGGCATCATCACCGACCGGAACGGGAAGGTTCTGGTGTCCAACCAGCAGATCTATACCATCTCCTTCGATCCCTCCAAGGTCTCCTCGGACCCGGACCCGGAGATCTCCCATAAGCGGAGCGTCAGCCGGGCGGTGCTCCGGCTGGTCCGGCTGTGCCGGGATTACGGCGTAGCCTGGGAGGACAATCTCCCCATCACCTCCGCTCCTCCCTTCGCCTACACCACCTCCCAGATCGGGGATACCCAGAGATCCCGGTTCCAGAAGTATTTGGCGGACCGGGAGTGGTCGGAGAACGAGCTGACGGCGGAGTCCCTGTACCCCGCAGCTGTCCCCACCCTCCGCCGGGAGCTGAACCTCCCCAACAAGATTATCCCCGCCCCGGAGCTGCTGAAGCTGATGCGGGAGGACTTTGATCTGGATGAGGATCTGTCCGATGAGGAGGCCCGCCAGGTGCTGGGGGTCCTCTACGAGCTGGAGCTCCGGAAGCTGGTGAATATCGACAGCTACGTCTTCGCCCGGGATATCTCCGTGGAGCTCATCTCCATCCTCAACGATGGCGGCTTTGAGGGCGCCGTCATTGGCCGGGAGTCCAGCCGGGTCTACAATACCGACTACGCGGCCCACATCCTGGGCCGTGTGGGCAAATTCCACGGGACCGAGGAGCGGGACGCCCTCAACGCCCCCTATAACGCGGCCCGGGAGGCCGGCGAGGACACCTCCGGCCTCCGCTACTACCAGATGGACGACGTAGTGGGCCGGGACGGAGTGGAGCAGGCCTTTGAGTCCTACCTCTGCGGCCTGGACGGGAGCCGCCTGATCTACACCAACGAGGAGGGCAAGATCACCGGCGAGGTCTACGCCCAGGACCCGGAGCCCGGCAAAACCGTGGCCCTCACCATCGACATCGACTATCAGGCCGCAGTGGAGCGGGCCCTGGAGCAGGCCGTCCTCTCCATGAACGAGGCCGACGGCTTAGAGACGCGGGGCGCGGCGGCGGCGGTGGTGTCGGTGGCGGATTCCGACGTGCTGGCCCTGGCGACCTACCCCACCTACAGCCAGCGGACCTACCAGGAGGATTTCGCCGCCAACAACGAGAACCCGGGCCACCCCTTTGTCAACCGGGCTCTGGACGGGGCCTACGCCCCCGGATCCACCCTCAAGCCGGCCACGGCGGTGGCGGGCCTGGAGAACGATGTCATCACCCCCACCTCCACCATCCGCACCATGGGCCGGTATATGTACTACTATATCCCCAATTCCGCCGCCAGCTACACCCCCGCCTGCTGGCTCTATAACCAGTCCGGCGGCAACCACGGCCGGATCAACGTCTCCCAGGCGATCTACCACTCCTGCAACTATTTCTTCTACGAGGTGGGCCGTCTGGTGGGCATCAGCGCTCTGGACGAGTGCTATGCCGACTTCGGCCTGGGCCAGTCCACAGGCATCGAGCTGCCGGAGAGCACCGGCACCCTGGCCGGTCCTGCCTACTCCGCCGCGCAGGGCCAGCCCTGGTACGACGGCAATACCCTCCAGGCGGCTATCGGCCAGTCCGACAATACCTTCACGCCCCTCCAGCTGGCCAATTATGTAGCCACCCTGGTCCGGGGCGGGGACCGCTACGCCGCCCATCTGCTGAAGTCCGTCCGCTCCTATGACGACCGGGAGGTCCTCTATACCTACGAGCCCGAGATTCTCTCCACAGTAGAGATGAGCGAGGGCACCCTGGACGCGGTGAAGAAGGGCATGGGGGATTTGGCTACCAAGAACGCCAGCGTGGCCCGGTACTTCAATAACTGCGTCGTCACCGCCGGCGCCAAGACCGGCAGTGCCCAGACCGGCGTGGTCAACGTGACCAACGGTGTCTTCGTCTGCTTCGCCCCCTTTGACGAGCCGGAGATCGCCGTGGCGGTGGTCATTGAGAAGGGCGGCAGCGGCGCGGCCCTGGCCTCCACGGCGGTGGAGATTGTCAACGCCTATTTTGCCGGCGGCGATATGGGCGCGGTCCTCCTCCCGGAGGGAAGCCTGATCCCCTGATGTGTTTCACGTGAAACACTGTCCGTCCACTACACAATGAAGGAGAGCCCCTGTCTATGGATATCCCCGTGTTTGATTCCCGGAACGAGCTCTATAAAACCCCCTACGGCGCTGTCCCCTGCGGCACAAGAATTGATCTAACCCTCCGCCCCCCCAGGGCGGAGGGCTTTACTGCCTGTACCCTGGTGATTTACCGGGAGTTTGCGGGCCAGCGGCTGGAGCTTCCCCTCTCCCCTGCCGGAGAGTGGGAGGACCGGTCCCTCTTCACCATCTCCTACACTGCCCCCGAGGAGCCGGAGCTGATCTGGTACAGCTTCCGCTTCACCCGGTCCGACGGCCAGCAGGTCCCTCTGGATAAAAACGGAGCCTCCTGGCAGCAGACGGTCTATGACAATTCCCTGCCCACGCCGGACTGGTTTGGCCGGGGCGTCACCTATCAGATCTTCCCGGACCGGTTCTGCCGCTCCTGTATCCCCGACCCCACCGGTATGATCGGGGACCGCCGGGTCCATCAGAACTGGGAGGAGCTGATGGACTACCGCCCGGATGAAAACGGCATTATCCGCAACTGTGACTTCTTCGGCGGCAATCTGGCGGGTATCACCGGGAAGCTGGACTATCTCCAGAGCCTGGGCGTCTCCACCCTCTACCTCTGTCCCATCTTCGAGTCCGCCAGCAACCACCGCTACGATACCGGGGATTACGATAAGGTGGACCCCATGCTGGGGACGGAGGAGGACTTCCAGACCCTCTGCCAGGAGGCGAAGAAGCGGAAGATCCGCGTCATGCTGGACGGCGTGTTCAACCATACCGGCAACAACAGCCGCTACTTCAACGCCCTGGGCCAGTACCCCTCCCTGGGCGCGGCCCAGAGCTGGGAGAGCCCCTATATCAACTGGTATACCTTTCAGGAGTGGCCCACCAAATATGACAGCTGGTGGGGGATCCACACCCTTCCGGCGGTAAACGAGAACGATCCGGACTATATTGACTTCATTGTGGAGGGCCAGTGTTCCGTAATCCGCCGGTGGCTCCGGGCCGGGGCGGAGGCCTGGCGGCTGGATGTGGCCGACGAGCTCCCCGACGAGTTTATCGCCCGGATCCGCCGGGTGATGATGGAGGAGAAGCCGGAGAGCTTCCTTCTGGGGGAGGTCTGGGAGGACGGCAGCAATAAGATCTCCTATGAAAAGCGCCGGAGATACCTCCTGGGCCGGGAAACCCACGGCCTGATGAACTACCCCTTCCGGGTGGGGGCGATGGCCTACCTACAGGGCGGGGACGCGGCCTGCTTCCGGGAGGCTATGGAGAGTATCCGGGAGAACTATCCCCCCTCCGCCTTCTACAGCGCAATGAATATGCTGGGGACCCACGACAACCCCCGTATCCTGACCATGCTGGGCAAGTCACCGGAGAAAACCCCGGCGGACCGGGATCAGCGGGCGCACTACCGCCTGACCCAGGCGGAGCGGGACCGGGGCCGGGCTCTGCTGATGGCGGGAGCGGTCCTGCTCTACGCGTTCCCCGGCTCCCCTACGATTTTTTACGGCGATGAGGCCGGGATGGAGGGCTACGAGGACCCCTTCAATCGGGGTACCTTCCCCTGGGGCCGGGAGGACCGGGCCCTCCAGGACTGGTTTGTCAGGCTGGGCGCACTCCGAAACGCCCGTCCGTCCCTCCAGGCCGGATCGCTCCGCTGGCTCCATGCCCAGGGCCGGGGGCTGGCCTTCCTCCGGGAGCTGGACGGGGAGCGGACCGCCGCCCTTATCAACGCCGGAGATGAGCCCCTGTCCCTGGAGATCCCCTGGGAGGCAGAAGCTGTTGACGCGCTGAGCGGAGAGACCTTTGAGCCGGTGGAGGGGCGGCTGTGCCTCCAGGTGCCGCCGCTGTCGGCGCGCCTGCTGGTGTGAAAATTTCGCTGTTTCACGTGAAACATTTTAAAATGGAATACTCTGCCCGTCCCGGAGCGGTTCTGGGGCGGGATTTTTTTCTTCCCTGGACAAAATTTGCAAATTTCCTGTTGAAAACTCTGACTTTTGTGTTATACTAACATTGTATGCTCAAATACTGGGCCGGTAGGCCCTGTTCTGGGAGGCGCTGTTTTGGGTAAGATTGTTGCGATTGTCAATCAGAAGGGCGGCGTGGGGAAAACCACCACCTGCGTCAGTCTGACCGCCGCGCTGCGGGAGAAGGGGAAACGGGTGCTGCTCTGCGACTTCGACCCCCAGGCCAACGCCACCTCCGGCATGGGCGTGGACAAGAGCCTGACCCAGGGCGTGTATGATGTGCTGATCAACGGCGTGGAGCCGTCCAAGAGGGTGGTTTCCACCCGGTATGGGGACGTACTCCCCTCCTGCAAATCCCTGGCGGGAGCTGGTATTGAGATGATCGGCATGGAGGGCCGGGAGCACCTGCTGCGGAGAGCGCTGGAGGCGCTGGCCCCCAGCTATGACTACATATTCATCGACTGCCCGCCGTCTCTGGAGCTGCTGACCCTGAATGGCCTCTGCGCGGCGGACAGCGCCATGGTCCCGGTCCAGGGGGAGTATTTCGCGCTGGAGGGCCTCAGCGATCTGATGAATACCATCCGCATTGTAAAGCGGAACTTCAACCCGAACCTGGAGCTGGAGGGGGTCCTCCTGACCATGTTCGACAGCCGGACCAATCTGGCTGTCCAGGTGGCGGAGGAGGTCAAGCGCTACTTCCCCGGCAAGGTCTACGCCACTGTGGTCCCGCGGAACGTCCGCCTCAGCGAGGCCCCCAGTCACGGCAAGCCCATCAGCGCCTACGACCGGGCCTCCCGGGGCAGCGAGGCCTATGCCTCCCTTGCGGAGGAATTTCTCCGCAAGAGCGTTTAGGCCGGCATACTTTTCTTTGAAAAGAAAAGTATCAAAAGAAACTTTTGTTGTAAAACCCTGTTATGTGCCAATAAAGTTCTTTTTTGATTCTTTTTTCTTTCAAGAAAAAAGAATGAACAACCGGAAAGGAGCCCCCATGGCAAATAAAAGCAGCGGCCTGGGCAAGGGCCTGGGCGCCCTGTTGGGCGACAATTTCTCGATGGAACCGGCAGGCGGGCCCTCCGCTCTGCCTATCTCCCAGGTGGAGAGCTGCGCCGCCCAGCCGAGAAAAAATTTTGACCAGGACAAGCTGGAGGAGCTGGCCGAGAGCATCCGGCAGCACGGCGTGATCCAGCCCCTGACCGTGCGGAAGCTGTCCTCCTGATAATACGAGATCATCGCCGGTGAGCGCCGCTGGCGCGCCGCACGGCTGGCCGGTCTGGAGG
>JAIEIQ010000249.1 GCA_029065305.1 Oscillospiraceae bacterium | reverse complement strand
GACATCCTGGAGTACGGCGGAGCCAAGTTCCTGTGCCCCATGGCCGGCACCATCTCCATGATGCCCGGCACCAGCTCCGATCCGGCCTACCGCCGCATCGACGTGGACACCGAGACCGGCAAGGTCAGCGGCCTGTTCTAAGATGAACATGACAGAAGTTGCCAGACTGCTTCTGGGGCTGCGGGCCGCCGGCTGGACGGACAAGGAAATCAACGATTTTGTCCTCTATATTGAAACCGGAGACGATCAGTATAAGCCTAAGCCGAGGCAAGAAGCCTAATTTGTATCCCGGCGGCGGACCCCGCCGCCGGGATTTTCTTTGCTACAGCAATTCCAGCGTCAGCGATACCCCCAGGCGGAACCCCTCCCGGAAGATGAGATAATCTTCCAGACGGTTCGCCTCGCAGAGCTCATCCCAGTATTTCTCGAAGAGATCCGCCCCGATCGCCTTTTCGGCTTCGTCGTAGAAATTTTTCTGCTTTTCCCGGAGCTCTCTGGGCAGCTGGGGGCCGATGATTTCTATGGGGAAATACCGGCTGCTGTAGATTTCTTCTAAGATGCTCATTGTCTTGCCTCCTCACAAATTCTCTCTTTTAGAGACATCTCTTATAGAGAGATTATATCACACAGCATACCGATGTCAAGGAGTTTTTATGTTTTCAAAGGAATTATTTGCTCAGAGGATTCGAGAAGTCCGCAAGCTGCACAATGAAACACAGCAGGAATTGGGCGATTGCATCGGTATGAGGGCAAACAATGTCAGCGAGATGGAATGCGGGAAAAAAGCTACCACCTCTGAAAAAATCGCAAAAATCTGCAAACACTACCACATCTCCGCCGACTACCTCCTGGGCCTCTCCGACGATATGCGGGGCGGCTGCGAGCGGTGGACGGAGGACGAGGAGCGGATGTGAACAAAATATGCGACCTGGATATTGAAACCTATAGGTGCATCACACCAGATATCCCGACACGCGAGGTCATTCTTACGGCCGAGCGGATGGAGCACATTAATTAAAAGTCACCATCCAGGTCATTTTGAACAGATCGCTCCGTTTCTGAAAGCGGCTGTGGAAGCGCCTGACTACATTTTGGAGGACGCGCCGAATACGGGGCTGATTCTGAAGGCGGTCAGTGAGAACGGGATAAGGCTCCAGATGGTGCTCCGCATACATACCTCCGCGGATTCACCCGGCTTCAAAAACTCCATCATTTCCGCCTGGAAAATCAGCGAATCCCGCTGGAACAATTATCTGCGAAACAAAAAAATCCTTTACAAATCTGAATAAAGCGGCTATACTATACATAGGATAACTGGTGCTTTGAGGTGGTAAATTTCGTTGCGGCCACACGCCGATGGCATGACAGGGGAAACCCGAGAGATGCGGGAGAGGCGACGCCCGCCAAAGCACCGACCTGGAAGGGGGCCGCAGTTTGCGGCCCCCTCTTTTAATTTCCGAAAAGGAGGAACATATTTATGGATTTCGCACAAGCATCCTGCACTGAATTTGTCACTGTATTAGCCTCCAACGCCCCGGTACCCGGCGGCGGCGGGGCCTCCGCCCTGGTGGGGGCCATCGGTACCGCCCTGGGCAACATGGTGGGCTCCCTCACCGTGGGCAAGAAGAAGTATGCCGACGTGGAGGAGGAGATCATCGCCCTGAAGGCCAAGTGCGACCAGCTCCAGAAGGATCTGCTGGACCAGATCGCCCTGGACGCCCAGGGTTTCGAGCCCCTGGCCAAGGCCTACGGCATCCCCAAGGACGCCCCCGGCCGGGACCAGATTATGGAGGACGCCACCCTGGTGGCCTGCCGGGTGCCTATGAAGATTATGGAGCTGTGCTGTGAGTCCCTGGACGCTATCCAGGTCTTTGCCGACAAGGGGAGCCGCCTGGCCGTCAGCGACGCGGGCTGCGGCGCGGTGTGCGTCAAGGCCGCCCTCCAGGCCGCCAGCCTCAACGTCTTTATCAACACCAAGACCCTCAAGGACCGGCAGAAGGCCGAGGAGATGAACAAAAAGTGCCTGGACATGCTGGACAAATACTGCGCCCTGGCCGACCACATCTTTGACGTGGTCAAGGGTGGATTTTTCAAATAAGCAGATAAGAAGGAGATAGAACAAATGGCTACCAAGCTGTTAGGAAAAGAAGTCAATGAGAAGCTCAACGCCCGGATCATCGCCGACTGCGAGGCCCTGAAGGCCAAGGGCGTCAACCCCACCCTGGCTATCGTCCGCTGCGGCGAGCGGCCCGACGACCTCAGCTACGAGCGGGGCGCCACCAAGCGTGCGGAGACCCTGGGTGTGGCGGTGGAGAAGTTCGTGCTCCCCGAGGACGTGAGCAAGGAGGAGCTGCTCAAGGTCATCGACGATATCAACGCCAACGACAAGATCCACGGCGTGCTCATGTTCCGCCCCCTGCCCAAGCACCTCAAGGCCGACCAGGACGAGATCTGCAACCGCCTGGATCCCCGGAAGGACGTGGACGGCATGACCGATCTCTCCAACGCCGGTGTATTCATGGGCAAGGAGCTGGGCTTCGCCCCCTGCACCCCCGCCGCCTGCATGGAGATCCTGGCCCACTACGGCATCGACTGCACCGGCAAGAA
>JAIEIQ010000248.1 GCA_029065305.1 Oscillospiraceae bacterium | reverse complement strand
AGGACCACCCGGCCATCCCGCTCCACCAGATCGATATAGACCCGGGTGCCGGCCATGGCGTATTTGCACACATTGCTCAGCAGATTGTCCAGCACCCGCCACAGCAGCCGTCCGTCGGCCACCGCCTGGAGGCTCCCCTCGTAGGTGTTGACAATGACCTCCAGCCGCCCCGCAGCCAGCCGCTCGTCGTAGTCCCCCACGGCCTGGTGGACGATCTCGTTGACCACGATTGGCTCCAGCCGGACGGCGATGTTCCCCGTGGACGCCTTGCTGGCCTCCACCAGATCCTCCGTCAGCTTCCGCAGGCGGTTGGCCTGCCGGTCCAGAACCGACAGATACTCCTCCGCCGCCGGGGGCAGCTCCTGGCTTTTCAGCAGGTCCACATAGTTGACAATGCTGGTCAGGGGCGTCTTGATGTCGTGGGAGACGTTGGTGATGAGCTCCGTTTTCAGCCGCTCGCTCCGCAGGCGCTGCTCCACCGCCCGGGTCATGCCGTCGCCGATGGCGTTCAGGTCCTCGGCGTGGGCCCGGATATCCTGAAACATCCGGCGGGTGTCGATCTTGGTGTCCAGCTCCCCGGACGCCAGGGCCCGGCCCATGTCCCGGATTTTCTGGAGCTGGTGGGTGATCACCGCCGCCCCCAGCACCAGGGCCCCGTCCAGGACGAACAGCAGCAGGAGGAAAAAGGCTCCGTCGCCGTAGGCTGCGGGGACAAACAGAAAAATTTGCAGATACAGCACCAGCCCTACCGCCAGCACGCTCCGCCAGGTGAGGGGCAGAATGGCGGTGAACTCCCTGACGGCCCGCCAGCACCCGCGCCATAGCCGGCGGCAGAAGCGCAGAAGCCACCAGCACACGGTGTTGCGCCACCACCGGCCTTTTTTCAGCCGGGTGGCCAGGGTGAGCAGTACGGCCAGGGCCACTGCCCCCAGAGCGAGCATCCCCAGGCCGCACACAGTGATCTCCAGAGCCATAGGCATCCCATGGGCATCAAAGGCGATGCTGGCGGCAATAGCGGCGGCGGTTCCAGCGCAGAGCAGGTAGGCGTCCAGGGGGATCCGGTCCTGCCAGTTGAGGACACTGCCCGCCCGGCCCTCCCGGTGCCCGGCAGCGGAGAGAAGAAAGATCAGCGCCGCCGCAGCCGCTGTCCACAGCAGCGCCGCCAAGACCATCGCCCCGCCGAAGGATATGGTCCGCAGAGTGCCGTACATCTGCCGGCGCAGGGCGAAGTTGGTGCCGGCGGGGATGTCCCGGGAGAGATAGCCCACAACGGTGTAGACCTCGTCCCGCCAGAGATACTGGTCTGTGGACATCTGACAGAGAATATCCTCCGGGAGCTCGCCGTAGGTGCCCAGCAGGTTCTCCGGGAGGGGATCGCCATTGTAGACCTGGGCGGAAAAGCCGCCGTAGCGGCTCAGCATGTAGTATCCGCCCTCGTCAAAGTCCGAGAGCACATACCATCCGGCGCGGTTCATGGCGGTCTCCATGGCCTCCCGGCAGAGGATATCCTCCTGGAAGGACTCGGCGGTGCCGTATCCGCAGGAGAGCAGCACCACAGCCGCAGAGCACAGCGCCGCTCCGGCAGCGGCGGCAATGAGCAGAATCAGCGCGCCGCACTTGCAGGCCAGACTGCCTCTGGGGTCCTTTTTCGTCTGCATAGGCCGCCTCCGTTCTGAAAAAAGTTAGTTTCCGGCCTCCATCTTGTACCCCAGGCCCCAGACCACCTTGAGATACCGTGGGTCCGAGGGGTTGATCTCCAGCTTCTCCCGCAGGTGCCGGATATGGACCGCCACCGCCCCCTCGGAGCCGATGGCGTTCTCGTTCCAGACCTGCTCGTAGATCTGGGCGGAGGAGTAGACCCGGCCCGGGTGGCGCATGAGGAGATGGAGAATGTTGTATTCGATGGGGGTCAGGGCCACGTGCTCCCCGTCTACGCTGACGGTTTTGGCGTCGTCGTCGAGGATGATGCCGCCGATGACCAGCTTGCTGGGCTTGTGCTCCATGCCCCCCAGGGTGGTGTACCGCCGGAGCTGGGAGCGCACACGGGCCAGAACCTCGATGGGGTTGAAGGGCTTGGTGATATAGTCGTCCGCCCCCACGTTGAGGCCCAGGACCTTGTCGGTATCCTCACTCTTGGCGGTGAGGAGGATAATGGGGATGTTGTACTCCTCCCGGAGCTTGGCGGTGGCGGTGACGCCGTCCATCTCCGGCATCATGATATCCATGAGCACCAGGTGGATGTCGTTTTTCCGCACCGCCTCCAGGGCCTCCCGGCCGGTGTAGGCCTCAAAGAGGGTGTGGCCCTCGGAGGAGAGGTAGATCTTCAGGGCGGAGACAATGTCCCGCTCGTCGTCGCAGATGAGGATATTGGCCATGCGTCCATACCCGCCTTTCCTTGCCTCTATTGTAGCATATCCCCCGTTTAAGATAAAAGCGGGGAGTTTCTTAAACTTCTTTTAAGAAGCCCCGGAAACCGGAAGCCGCTTTCCAGTATACCACACAACTGCGGCGCGGTCAAACGCGAACAGGGGGCCGGGCAGAATGCCCGACCCCCTGCTGAAAGCACAGAGCGATTTTTGGAAAATTAGCCCAGCAGCTGGAGAACGCCCTGGGGCACCTGGTTGGCCTGGGCCAGCATGGCCTGGGCGCTGGCGCGTATCAACATCTCCGAG
>JAIEIQ010000247.1 GCA_029065305.1 Oscillospiraceae bacterium | reverse complement strand
CTCAGCTGGCGGGACTTCGACCGCCGGGCCAACCGCTTCGCCAACCTGCTGCTGAGCCGGGGGCTGGAGAAGGGGACCAAGGTGGGCATCCTGCTGATGAACTGCCTGGAGTGGCTGCCCCTGTACTTCGGGATTCTGAAGGCCGGCGGGGTGGCGGTGCCCCTGAACTTCCGCTACTCCTCCGACGAGATTAAGTACTGCCTGGAGCTGGCGGACGTGGAGGTGCTGGTGTTCGGGCCGGAGTTCGTGGGCCGGATGGACCCGATCCAAGACAGCCTGCCCCTGGTGCGGACCATGTTCTTCGTGGGGCGGGAGAAGCCGGCCTACGCCGAGGACGGCCTGCGGATGATGAGCTTCTGCTCCTCCAGCGCGCCGCCGGTGGCCCTGGCGGAGGCGGACTATGCCGCTATCTACTTCTCCTCCGGCACCACCGGGTTTCCCAAGGCGATTCTCCACAACCACCTCTCCCTGCTCTCCTCCTGCGAGACGGAGCAGGCCCACCACGGCCAGACCCGGGAGGATGTGTTCCTGTGCATCCCGCCCCTCTATCATACGGGGGCCAAGATGCACTGGTTCGGGAGCCTCATCTCCGGGAGCCGGGCGGTGCTGCTGCGGGGGGTGACGCCGGAGTGGATTCTCCGGGCGGTGACGGAGGAGAAGTGCACCATCGTATGGCTGCTGGTGCCCTGGGCCCAGGATCTGCTGGACGCCATCGACGCGGGGAAGGTGGATCTGAACAACTACCTGCTGGACCAGTGGCGGCTGATGCACATCGGGGCCCAGCCCGTGCCCCCCAGCCTGATTAAGCGCTGGAAGAAGGTCTTCCCCCACCACCAGTACGACACCAACTACGGCCTGAGCGAGTCCATCGGCCCGGGCTGCGTCCACCTGGGGGTGGAGAACATCCACAAGGTGGGAGCCATCGGCGTGCCGGGCTACCGCTGGGAGGCCAAGATTGTGGACGAGCAGTGGAACGAGGTCCCCCAGGGGGAGATCGGCGAGCTGGCCGTCAAGGGCCGGGGCGTGATGCTCTGCTACTACAAGAATCCGGAGGCCACCAATGAGATTTTGAAGGACGGCTGGCTCTACACCGGGGATATGGCCCGGATGGACGAGGACGGCTTTATCTTCCTGGTGGACCGGAAGAAGGACGTGGTCATCTCCGGCGGCGAGAACCTGTATCCGGTGCAGATCGAGGACTTTTTGCGCAAGTACGACAAGATCAAGGACGTAGCCGTCATCGGCCTGCCGGACCCCCGCCTGGGGGAGATCGCGGCGGCGGTTGTCGAGGTGAAAGAGGGCGTGGAGTGCACCGAGGAGGAGATCGCGGAGTTCTGCAAGGGCCTGCCCCGGTACAAGCGGCCCAGAAGGATTATTTTTGACCCGGTGCCCCGGAACCCCACGGGCAAGATTGAGAAGCCGGTCCTCCGGGAGCGGTATTGCCGCGGGAGGCTGGTGGAAGCCCAGATTTCCAATTAACAGCAATTATAAAAGGGAGAGATCAACATGACAGATTTGGCAGTCAAACTGATTTTACTTATTTTGTTCTTCGGCAGCATGATCGGCATCGGCCTCTACTGCCGCCGCCACGCCACCGACGTCAGCGGCTTTGTCCTGGGCGGGCGGAGCGTGGGCCCGTGGCTCACCGCCTTCGCCTACGGCACCAGCTACTTTTCCGCCGTGGTCTTTGTGGGCTACGCCGGGCAGTTCGGCTGGAAGTACGGCATTGCCGCCACCTGGGCGGGGCTGGGCAACGCCTTTATTGGCTCCCTGCTGGCCTGGGTGGTCCTGGGGCGGCGGACCAGGGTGATGACCCAGCACCTGGACAGCGCCACCATGCCGGAGTTCTTCGGCAAGCGCTTCGGCAGCGGCGCGCTCAAGCTCTGCGCCTCCGCCATTATCTTCATCTTCCTCATCCCCTACACCGCCTCCCTCTACAACGGCCTCAGCCGCCTGTTCGGCATGGCCTTTGACATCGACTACTCCGTGTGCGTCATCGTCATGGCGGTGCTCACCGGCGTCTACGTCATCGCCGGGGGCTACATGGCCACCGCCATCAACGACTTCATCCAGGGCATCATCATGCTCTTCGGCATCGCGGCGGTGATCCTGGCGGTGCTCCACAGCCAGGGGGGCTTCCTGGCTGCGCTGGAGAGCCTGGCCCGGGTCAGCGACGAGTCCGTCTCCTCCGCCCCCGGCGTCTTCGCCTCCTTCTTCGGCCCGGACCCCGTCAACCTGCTGGGGGTGGTGATCCTCACCAGCCTGGGCACCTGGGGCCTGCCCCAGATGGTCCAGAAGTTCTACGCCATCAA
>JAIEIQ010000246.1 GCA_029065305.1 Oscillospiraceae bacterium | reverse complement strand
GGCATCCGCTGCCGGATGTACGCCCCCCTGCGGCCCCTGGTGTCCACCCACTACAACAACCGGGACCACCGGAAGATCCTGGTGGTGGACGGCCGGTGCGCCTTTACCGGCGGGGTGAACCTGGCGGACGAGTACATCAACCGCCGGATGCTCCACGGCCACTGGAAAGACACGGCGGTGCGGATCACCGGCGAGGCGGTGCGATCCTTTACCCTGATGTTTCTCCAGCTGTGGGCGGTGGAAACCTGGCAGCTGGAGGACTGCGCCCCCTATCTGGACGCCTCCGGGCCGGTGGAGGCCCCGGGCTGGGTGCTGCCCTACAGCGACAGCCCCTTCGACCAGGAGCGGGTGGGGAAGCTGGTGTACCTGGACATCCTCAGCCGGGCCTCCCGGTACGTCCACATCATGACGCCCTACCTCATCCTCAATCAGGAGTTCAACGACGCCCTGATCTTCGCCGCCAAGCGGGGGGTGGACGTGAAGATCATCGTCCCCTCCCAGCCGGACAAGCGGACGGTCTTTGCCCTCACCCGGTCCTACTACCGCCAGCTCCTCCAGGGCGGCGTCCAGATCTGGGAGTACACCCCGGGCTTTGTCCACGGGAAGATGTTCGTCAGCGACGACAGGACCGCCGTGGTGGGCAGCATCAACCTGGACTACCGGAGCCTGTACCTCCACTTCGAGTGCGCCGCCCGGTTCTGGGACTGCCCCGCCGTGGGGGAGATAGAGCGGGATATCCAGGCCACCCTGACCAAATGCCGCCGGGTCACGGAGGAGGACTGCCGCCGCTGGCCCCTGCTCCAGCGGCTCACCGGCTGGCTGCTGCGGCCTCTGGCGCCTTTAACATAATTGACAAGGGGAAGAATTTCCATGGAACAGGACTTTCACTACTTTTCGCCGGAGGAGCTCCAGCAGCTGGCCCGGCTGGAGGCCGCCGGGCAGGCCAATGAGTACCTCTACCAGGTGCTGGAGATCGGTCAGGACATGCTCCAGTGCGGCGGCGAGGTGAGCCGGGTGGAGGACAGCATCCGGCGTCTGTGCCTCGCCTTTGGGGCGGAGCGGGCGGATGTGTTCACCATCACCTCCAGTATTGTCGTCACCATTTACGCCCACGAGTTTGGGGCCCTCACCCAGACCCGCCGGGTGATGGGGACCCAGTACGACCTGGACCGGCTGGAGCTGCTCAACCAGCTCAGCCGCCGCATCTGCGCCCAACACCTGGACCTGGAGGAGACCCGGCGGGAGCTGGCGGCGATCCGGGCCACCCCCCAATACCCCTTCCCGGTGCAGCTGCTGACCTATGTGCTGGTGTCCTCCTCCTTCTGCGTGTTCTTCGGGGGGAGCGCCCTGGACGCCGCCGCCTCCGGCGTCATCGGCGTGGTGCTCAAGTACCTGGACCGGGTGATCCGCCGGACGGAGGCCAACGCCTTTCTCTCGGCCCTGCTGTGCTCCTGTCTGGGGGGACTGCTGGCCGGACTGGCGGTGCACAACGGCCTGGGGGACAACGTGGATATGATCAGCATCGGCAATATCATGCTGCTGATCCCCGGCCTGGCCCTGACCAACTCCCTGCGGGATATGTTCAGCGGGAACACCATCTCCGGCCTCATGCGCTTTATCGAGGCCATTCTGCTGGCGCTGACCATCGCACTGGGCTTTGCCATGGTGCTGGCGCTGTTTTAAAGGAGGGCTTTCGATGCTGTCAATGGAATATATTATCCAGCTGGCCTCCGCCTTTCTGGGGTCCATGGGCTTTGCCCTCCTGTTCCACATCCGCCGGGAAAAGCTGCTCTTGGCCAGCCTGGGGGGACTGCTGACCTGGGCGGTATATCTGGCCGCGGGGCTCTGGGTGGAGCAGGACGTGCCCCGGTTCTTTTTCGCGTCCGTCGCCGCCGCTGTCTACGCCGAGGCGATGGCCCGGGCGGCCAAGTGCCCCGCCACCCTGTTTGTCGTGACCGCCGCCATCCCCCTGGTCCCCGGCGGATCCCTGTATAAGACGATGCAGTATTTTATGGAGCAGGAGTTTGCCCTCTGCTCCGCCCAGGGGCTCAACACCCTGCTGCTGGCTATGGCCATCGCCCTGGGAATGCTCTGCCCCATGTCCCTGTTTCATCTGGTCCGCCGGAGGGCTCCCGAGGGGGAGCGGAGCTGCGGCGGGAAGCAGTAAGCCGGATCAATCGCGGCAATTCTGCCCGAAGAACTCCCGGATCTCCGCCTCCGGCGCCTGAACGGACCCCTGAACAAACCCGGGCTTGCCGCCGCCCCGGCCCCGGAGCGCGGCGTTGAGCTCCTTGACGAACCCCCGGAGATCCCCATCGGGCTGGCTGACAGCGTACTGCCAGACCTCCCCCTCGCCGGCGAACACGGCGCACCGTCCCCCGGCGCTCTCCTGCACCATGCCGCACAGCTTCCGGAGGGAGTCGGCGGACATCCCCGCCTCCAACAGCAGTACGTCCCCCCTCCCGGCATAGTCCGCCGCCTTCCGGGCAAAGTCCCCCTCCTCCAGAGCCGCCACCCGGCCCCGGAGCTGGTATAACTCCCTCTGCACTCTCTCCACGGCGGCGGCGGTGTCCGCCGCCTTTGCCGACAGCAGCTGAGAGACTTTTGTGTTCTGCCCCTCAACCAGCTCAAACCGCTCCAGGGCCCGTCCCCCCGCCGCCAGCTCAATGCGCACGCCCTCCCGGAACCGCTGGCAGGAGAGGAGCTTCACCATGCCCACCTGCCCGCTCCGCGCCACGTGGGTCCCGCAGCAGGCGCAGCAGTCCGCACCGGGCCAGGATACAATCCGCACCTGTCCCGTCAGGGCCTTCTTGCTCCGGTACTCCAAAGCCTCCAGCTCCGCGGGGGAGGGGTAGTCCACCCCCAGGGGGTGGTCTTCCCAGATGTACCGGTTGGCCCGCCGCTCCACCTCCCGCACGTCGTCCATGGTCAGCGCCGCGTTAAAATCAATCGTCACCAGATCGTGTCCGATGTGGAACCCCACGTTGTCGCAGTGGAACATCCCGCAGAGGATCCCGCTGACAATATGCTCGCCGCTGTGCTGCTGCATGAAGTCAAAGCGCCGCGCAAAGTCGATCTCCCCCTCTACCTCCTCCCCGACAGCCAGGGGCCTGTCGCAGAAGTGGACAATCTCCCCGTCCCGCTCCCGCGTGTCGCAGACCGCCGCGCCCCCCAGGGTCCCGTGGTCCGCCGGCTGTCCGCCGCCCTCGGGATAGAAGGCGGTCCTGTCCAGCACCACCCGCCACAGCTTTTTCTCCTCCTGGCAGGAGAGCACCTTCCCCGTAAACCTGGTCAAAAACGGGTCATCATAGTACAGCTTCTCAGTCATTTCCCTCTCCAATCAGTCCCAAATCGTATTTCCACCCCAGCACCCGTCGGACCGCGCCGTCGATAACCTCCTCCTCGATCCGGCCAGCCTCCACGGCCTCCAGCACCAGGGGGATCTGAGCCTCAAAATCCGACGTCACAATCATGTCGTTCCCGGCCAGCACCGCCAGCTCCGCCACGGATCCCTCCCTGGCGTAGTCCTTCACCGCGCTCATAGCCAGATCGTCCGTCAGAATCACGCCCTCGAACCCCAGCTCCTCCCGCAGAATCCGGTGGACCTCCGGGGACAGGGACGCGGGCAGAGTCTCATCCATGCACGTCACAATATTGTGGCTCACCAGCACCGCCCCGGCCCCGCAGAGGATCCCCTCCCGGAAGGGGGCGAAATCGTGCACCATAAATTGTTCCCAGGGCCGCTCGTCCACGGCAATCCCCGTGTGGGTATCCGCGTTGTCCCCGTACCCCGGGAAATGCTTGAGCACGGAGCCCACACCGGCGCGGTTCATCTCCAGCACCGACACCGCCACAAAGCGCGCCGCCTCCCTGGCGTCCGCCCCGAAGGTCCGATCGTACATAAAATCCTCCGGACCGGCGGACACATCCGCCACCGGCGCGAAGTTCACATTGATCCCATACCGCCGCAGCCCCGCGCTTTTCTCCGCGGCGTCCGCCCGAATGGCCTCTATCCCCGCGTTAAAGCCGCCCTCCGGATCCGCCTCCAGCCCCCTGGCGAATACCCGCCGGGGTGACTGGAACTTCTCCGGGAACAGATTGGGGTTCCGGCTGGCCCGGGCCACGGTGCCGCCCTCCTCGTCCACGCCGATCAGAAGCGGCACCGACGACGCCGCCTGATACCCCTCCAGCTTCTCCATCAGCTGCTCCGCCGTCAGCCAGTTCTTCCCGCTGTCCTTGAAATCTTTGGTAAACAGCAGACAGCCCCCCAGATGGAATCCGGCAATCTTCTCCGCCGCTTCCACCTCCGGGCACCTGGGGAAGAACATCTGCCCCACCTTCTCCTCCAGGGTCATCGCCCCGAGGATGGCCTCTACTGTCTCCGCCCGTGGATCCGGCTCCGGCTCCCGAACCTCCACCGGCTCCGGCGGGGGGACCGCCGGCTCCTCCACCTCCGGCACTGGCACCGGAGCCGGGTCCGGGGCAGGGGAGGGGGCGCACCCCGCCAATACCAGCAGCAGGAGCAGTGCCGCGAATACCTGCTTTCTCATGCCAGCGTGTTGACCAGCGTGCCCACACCCTCCAGGGCCACCTCCACCCGGTCGCCGGGCTTCAGCCACTGCTTCTTGTCCTCGGGATACCCCTGCATCACGCCCTCCGGCGTCCCGGTGAACAGCAGATCCCCGGGCAGCAGTGTAAAATGCCGGGAGAGGTCCGCAATCAGATAGGGCAGATCGAAAATCAGCTTGCTGGTCCGGCTGTTCTGCCGCAGCTCCCCATTGACTTTCGTTGTGATGCCCAGATCCCCAGGATCCAGCCCCACGGCCACGCAGGGCCCCACCGGGGCGAAGCTGTCCAGGCTCTTCCCCATCAGCCACTGACCGGCTCTGGCATACTGCAAATCCCTGGCGGTCAAGTCGTTGCCGCAGGTTATCCCAAAGACATACTCCATGGCCCGCTCCCTGGGCACATTCCGGCAGGGCTTCCCGATCACTGCCACCATCTCGCCCTCGTAGTCGTACCGCTCGTACTCCCTGAGCAGAGCAATCTCCTGTCCATGGGCGGCTAAAGCGGAGCGGAACTTGTTGAACAGCGCCGGGGCCCCGGGCAGCTCCCGGCCGCACTCCTCGGCGTGGTCTTTATAGTTCCGCCCGATGCAGAGGATCTTGTCCCCGCCTGTGACCACCGGCGCGAAGCGCACCTCCTCCAGCACCGGCCCCTCCAGCGCCGCCAGGCGCTCCAGCACGGCCCCGCCGCCCTGGATCGCCTCCAGCATGGTTCCCGCAGCGGCGGAGGCGTCGATCACGCCCTCCCCGGTCCAAACGCCCAGAGCCGGTGCCCCATCCTTCCAAAACTGTGTCAGCCTCAGCATCATGATCCTCCCTGAAACGGGCGAAACCGCGCCCTGTCAAAACGCGGTTCCGCCAAAATCCTATTCCTCGATCTCCGTCACCGCGATGTGGAGCTCCTCCAGCTGTCTCTGCTCCACCTCGGAGGGTGCACCCATCATCAGATCCTGGGCGTTCTTGTTCATGGGGAAGGGGATAATCTCCCGGATGGACTCCTCTCCGGCCAGCAGCATCACCATCCGGTCGATGCCCGGGGCGATGCCCGCGTGGGGGGGCGCGCCGTAGCAGAAGGCGTTGTACATCGCGGGGAACTTAGCCTTCACATCCTCCTCGCCCAGGCCCACCATCCGGAAGGCCTTGACCATAATCTCGGGGTCGTGGTTGCGCACCGCGCCGGAGCTGAGCTCCACGCCGTTGCACACCAGATCATACTGGAAGGCCGTAATGCTCAGCGGGTCCGCCTCACCGGCGATGGCCTTCTCCAAAATCTCCTTCCCGCCGTTGGGCATGGAGAAGGGGTTGTGGCAGAACTCCAGCTCTCCGCTCTCCTCGCCGATCTCGTACATGGGGAAGTCCACAATCCAGCAGAACTCGTACTTCTCCCTGTCCATATGGTTGGGGCACAGGGCTCCCAGCTTGCTGCGGAGCACCCCGGCGGTTTTCTGGGCCGCGCCCTTCTTCCCGGCGGTGAAGCCCACGAAGCACCCGGGCGTCAGCCCCAGCTTGGCGATCACCTCGTCCTTCCTCTCCGCCACGAACTTGGAGATGCCGCCCACCAGCTCGCCCTTCTCGTCCAGCCGGAACCAGTAGGCCTTGTTCCCCGCCTGAACCTCCACGTCGGCGCACAGCTTGTCGATCTGCTTCCGGGGGGCGCTGAAGTCCGTGACCACGATAGCCTTCACCGTGTTCCCGGCGAAGGGCTCAAACCCGCAGTCCGCCAGTAGCTCCGTGGCGTCCGTCACCGTCAGATCGATCCGCAGGTCCGGCTTGTCGGAGCCGTAGGTCTCCATGGCCTCCACGAATCCAATCCGTTTAAAGGGCGCGGCAGATGCCCGGTTGTAGAGTCCATACTTGGCGAAAATCGGCGGGAACACGTCCTCAATCACCCCGAACACGTCGTCCTGGGCGGCGAAGCTCATCTCCATATCCAGCTGATAGAACTCCCCGGGGGAGCGGTCGCCCCGGGCGTCCTCATCCCGGAAGCAGGGGGCGATCTGGAAATATTTGTCGAACCCGGAGGTCATCAGCAGCTGCTTGAACTGTTGGGGCGCCTGGGGCAGGGCGTAGAACTTCCCGGGGTGCTTCCGGGCGGGCACCAGGTAGTCCCGGGCCCCCTCGGGGGAGGACGCCGTCAGAATCGGCGTAGTGATCTCCAGAAACCCGTGGTCCATCATGGCCTGCCGGATAGCGGCCACCACATTGCACCGCAGGACAATATTCTTCTTCACATCGGGGTTGCGCAGATCCAGGTACCGGTACTTGAGCCGCAAACTCTCGTCGGCCTCCCGGCTCCGGTTGACCTGGAAGGGGAGCTCGTTGTACCGGCACCGCCCCAGCACCTCAATCCTCTCCGGTACCACCTCAATCTCCCCGGTGGGCAGGTTCTTGTTTTTGCTGCTCCGCTCCCGGACCACGCCCTCCACGGAGATGGTGGACTCCTTGTTGAGATCGTGGATAACGCTCATCATCTCCTCGTTCTCAATCACCACCTGGGTCGTGCCGTAAAAGTCCCGGAGGATGACAAAGGCAAAATTCTGCCCCACCTCCCGGACGTTCTCCATCCACCCGGAGAGCTTCACCCTCTGCCCCGCGTGCTCCAGCCGGAGCTCATTGCAGGTATGTGTGCGATTCTGTGTCATGATAACTCCTCTTTTCCTATTACGAAATGTATATTGTAAATCAAATTTTTCTATTTAGAATCAATCTCAAGGGGTGCCGCCAGGAGTATTTCCATGATCGCCTCGACCCACTGCTCCTGCCCGGAGGTCTGGATAGGGTAGGTTCTCCCATCATAGCCCCGCAACTCCAGCTCCCCAAAAAAGTTGTTCAGGTGCAGCATAGCCCCGGACCCTATACTTCCATCCGGCAGGGAAACGTCCTCAAACAGGAGGTCCATATCCCATCTGAAGTCTCCGTCCTCCCACAGGTGGGTTTTAGTTCCTGCTGGAATCCACCAGAGGGGAGACCGGCTGAACTTCCGCTCCCGGATCAGCCCCAGCAGGGTAGAGAACACCTCGTCCCCTGGGGACAGCTCGACCCTTTGATTTGGCTCTCCCTTGGGATCATCCGTGTAATAGGCCGCCATCCCCACGCAGGCATCCAGCTCCAGTCCAGGAACCATCTGCTCTATTGTCAGCGGCCGGGCGAACCAGAGCCCGGCGATCGCAACCGCCGCTAAAACGGCTCCCAGGCCAATCTTCACCCGCCGCTTCCAGCTCATAAAACCTCCCTACCGAATCACCCGCTGGCGCACCTGCTCCTCCAGCCGGGCTTTCACCCGCGCCACAGTGCCCGAAAAGTCCAGTTTTGTCTGCTCCCCGGAGACCATATCCTTGCAGGACACAACGTCCTCCCGGATCTCGTCCTCCCCCAGGAATACCGCGAAGGGGACACCGATTTTATCGGCGTAATTCATCTTGGCCTTAAACTTTTTCGCCTCCGTGTACAGCTGCACCCGGATCCCTTCGCCCCGGAGCCTCGTCGCCAGCGCGATAGCCGGCCCCAGCTCCTCCGTCATGGGCAGCAGCAGCACATCCGCCGGCGCGGTTCCGGCCTCCCCGTTGAGCATCTTCTGCTCCTGCAACACATAGAACAGCCGGGTCAGTCCGATGGAAATTCCGACGCCGGGCAGTTGTTTATTTGTATAGTATTCCGCCAAGTTATCATAGCGGCCCCCGGAACAGATGGATCCAATCTCCGGGTGGTCCGTCATCATCGTCTCATATACCGTCCCGGTGTAGTAGTCCAGCCCCCGGGCGATGGTCAGATCCACGGCGAAGTTCTCCTCCGGCACCCCGAAGGCCCCCAGATACTTCACCACGGTTCCCAGCTCCTCCAGCCCCTGGTCAAAGAGCTCATCTTTTCCCCGATAGCGCTCCAGGGCCTCCAGCACCTGGCTGTTTTCTCCGCGAATTCCGATAAACCGCAGAATTTCCCCCGCTTTGTCCTCTGATACCCCGAACTCCACCAGCAGCTCAGCCACCTTGTCCCTGCCGATTTTCTCCAGCTTATCCACAGTCCGCATGATCTCTCCGGCCTGCTGGCGGAGCCCCAGCATGGAGTAGAAGCCGTTGAGGATCTTCCGGTTGTTCACCCGGATCTGGAACCGCTCCAGCCCCAGCCGATGGAAGGTCTGATAAATGACAGCCGGCATCTCCGCGTCATTGACAATGTCCAGCTTCCCGTCGCCGATCACGTCAATATCCGCCTGATAGAACTCCCGGAACCGCCCCCGCTGGGCCCGCTCTCCCCGGTAGACCTTCCCGATCTGGTAGCGCCGGAAGGGGAAGGACAGCTCCCCGTAGTGCAGTGCCACATATTTCGCCAGAGGCACAGTCAAATCAAACCGCAGGCTCAGATCGCTGTCCCCCTTGGTAAAGCGGTAGATCTGCTTTTCGGTCTCTCCGCCGCCCTTCGCCAGCAGCACCTCACTGGCCTCAATAATAGGCGTATCCAGGGGTGTAAATCCATAGAGGCTGTAGGTTTCCCGCAGCGTCTCCATAAACCGCTCCATCAAAATCTGATCTCCGGGCAGCAGTTCCATGAACCCGGACAGGGTTCTCGGCTGAACATTCATCTCTGGTATCTCCTTTTCTCTCTACCGGGGCAGCACATCCCGCCGGAATTTATTCTTGGGATTGACGATATTCCGCCAGTCCAAATCCCCCCTGGCCATCCCCAGAACCAGCATCTCCGCCGTCGCCACATTGGAGGCGAAGGGGATGTTGTTCTGATCGCACAGCCTGGAGATATAGAGCAGTTCCTTCTCCAGCGACGCGTCGTTGGGGTCCACGAAAAACAGGACCATGTCCATCTCATTGTAAGCAATTCGCGCGCCAATCTGCTGGCTCCCGCCGTGCTGGCAGGAGAGGAACAGATGCACATGCAGTCCGGTCGCCTCATGGATAATGCGCCCCGTGGCGTTGGTAGCGCACAGATTATGCCTGGAGAGGACCCCTGCGTAGGCGGTGCAGAACTGGACCATCAAATCCTTTTTTGTATCGTGGGCCATCAGTGCGATATACATAAATAACTCGCATCCTTTCTGGGGCGCGGCCTAAGCGGCGCGATTTACCCCGAATATGTATGAATTCCTGTTTTTCCGGTCAGGTCGTACACAAATTTTCCTCCTATCGCAGCCGCATCAGCGCCGCCCGCTGACCGTCCAGTCTCCTGGCGATATTGCGGTAGGCCTGGGCCGCGCAGTCGTTTCCGCTCAGCAGCAAAGGGATATCCCTTCCGGCGTAGAGCGGCATGGTTTCGTCCTCCGGCACCACCCCCAGCAGGGGCAGGCCCGCTGTGTCGATTGCGTCGTCAATGGTCTGGTGCAGACTTTTCAACAATTTTTTCCGGCACCGGTTCACCACCAGGTGGACGGTCCTCAGGTTTTTCAGCTCCATCACTGTTTTCTGCGCGTCACGCAGACTGCTGGCCTCGGTGGTGGTGACCACCACGGCCCGGTCCGCCCCGGAGATCGCCAGCCGGAAACCGATGCCCAGCCCCGCCGGCGCGTCCACCAGGCAGTAGTCAAACTTCCGGTTGATCTCCTCAAACAGTCCCTGGAACAGCGATTCATCCACCCAGGTCTCCCGGTTGGGAGCGGTGAGCAGGAACAGATTTTTCTGTTTAGGGTGAGCCGCCGCGGCCTCCTCCAGCGTACACCGTCCGGCCAGCACATCGGTAAAATCCATCACAGCCCGGTCGGTCATCACCATCGCGATATCCAGGTTCCGCAGCCCCACGTCGCAGTCCAGACAGAGAGTAAGGTGTCCCATCTGGGCCAGCGCCATGCCCACGTTAGCGGTAAAGGAGGTCTTACCGGTCCCCCCCTTGCCTGACACCACGGAAATTGTCTGCCCCAAGCCAGCTCACCCTCCCTCGGTTGTTCATACTTTTTCTTGCAAGAAAAAGTATCAAAAAGAACTCCTGCGCAAAACTCCGTTTTGCTTTGTTTTTGTTATAAAGGCTGTTTTTTGATAAGCGCGAACCGCCGGGGATATTTTTCCGGAGTAGGGGAGATCTTCTCCACCTTCACCAGCCGGTGGACCACCTCTGTGGTGGGGATTCGATAGTCCTCCACGGACACGATCCGTCCCCCCAGGAGCTTTACGGCCCGTTTGGCCTGCTCAATCTCCTCCTCGG
>JAIEIQ010000245.1 GCA_029065305.1 Oscillospiraceae bacterium | reverse complement strand
CCAGCTGGTCCATCAGGGGGTCGATGCACTGGCTGAGAAACCGCCTGTGGGCGTCCCCCACCCCCTCCACCTGCCCCCGCAGGAGCACCGGCGGAATAAGAAAGGCGTTGGCAGTGAAGTCGAACACGTCGCCCACCAGCGCCCGGATGTGGCTGGCGTCCCGCCCGGACTCAAAGCCCTTGTCCACGTTCTCATAGCTCCAGCCGTCCAGCTCCGGCAGAATCGCGGAATTGCTGTTGAGGAAGGGCCGGATCTGGGCGTCGATCTGCTTCTGGAACGCCTCCTCCCACCCCTCCTGCCCGCTGGCAAGCTGGCTGACGTGGACCTTCCAGTGCTGGCCGTTGGTCCAGGTGTAGTTCTTCATGGCCGCGCTGATGAGCTTGACATAGGCACTGTAGACGCCCCTGATGACCGGCCCGATGTCGCAGTGGTTCAGCGTCAGGTGGAGCACGTCCTTCTCATAGAAGGTCTTGTTGTACTGCATCTGCCCCACCACAACGCCCTTATACTCGTTCTGCCGGGAGGGGTACTCCGCCGGGACCTGCCAGCTGTCCGCCACCACCAGGGCGTCCCCGCCGTCCCGCTTCCGGGTGGGGACAATCATGGCCTCGTTGTCCTGATAGAGCCGGGCGATGAGCTTGTGGAGGAAAACCGTACTGTTCTGGTTCACGTTGGGCTCCACGTTCCAGAGGTAGTACTCCCCCTCCCGCCGCTCCTGCCCGTTTATATAGGTCCGGAACTCGCAGCGGCCTACGGCGTTGGCGATAAGGTTGACGCACACCCAGAAGGCCAGCTCCCGCACCCGGTACTCCTCCGCCGCCTCGAACAGCTCCCGGCAGTCCAGCTCCACAAACTTCCCCTGCCCCGTAATCCCCCGCAGCCACCGCTTCCATGAAAGGCCCACTACTCCGCCCCGCCTGCATCTCCGGCGTCCGGATCCGCCGAAGGCCACGTAACAGAGCTCCCGTACGAATAGGGCATATACGGAGAGGATGTATACACATACTGAACAGGCTTGTCGTCTGTCTCCTCTCTCTCCGTCACCGTCCGCTTGAGCAGCCGTCCGCCCTCATCGAACTCTTCCACAGTCTCCAACGTTTTTGTCTTGATCATCGCTAGTCCTCCTGTTCTTCTTTTTTGTTGAGAAAGCACTGAATCATATCCTGTAGCTCCAAAAGATAGCTTTTATACTCCCATCCTTCAAGTTGGCAGACCGCAATATCTACCCTTATATCCTGTAAAAGCCGGAGTTTTATTTGTTCCCTTGCCAGTCGATTTAACTTTTCAGGTAGACACGGTTCATCAGAAAAGCATAAGCAGTCAGCCTTTGCTGGTTTTGTATTTTTGGATTCAATGGGTGCGGTTATCTGCGCAGTCGGATGCGGCACTGGGGCATGCTTTTGTGGAATGTATGGCGTTGATTTTATGAGTGCAATTTGATAGTCCGAACTAAATAAGCTTTTTCCATTGGAAATCATGTCATAGCCAACAGGGGCCATTGTCGCGCCTTTAAGCAGCCTCCAGCCAACCGGAATTTCATCTAAAATTGGGAGTGTATTTTTCACAAAATTACCTCTTGATTATCCGCATATAGGCATTGTGTACCACGAAGATACGAGGGAACAACTTGAGTACAGCAGGTTTGACTGAGCTGTTGAATCAGCAATGAATTCCGAATACAAGTGTTTTCCATCCTCAGCCGATCCAACGTATCCCGTGTGCATTGCGCGGTCTGAAACGAAAACCACTGTGAAGGTAATCCGGCGAATTCAGACGGTGCTGGTGGAGGTGAAGACATTTGGGCAGGCTCCGGTTTCTTTCTGCTGATCCATTCCGTTTTTCCATCCTCCCTCAGCCGCAGGCCATCCAATCCCCACCAGAGGATCTCGGGCGCTTCCTCCGACCCGTGAGTGCTCAAAAGATCAACCAATTCCCTATCAATTCGCTCCAGATAGTTTCCTACAGAAAACGGCTCACATATTGGCGCTTCAAAACAACCGCATGGATAAGGCGGTTGAAACTTCCGGATCAGCTTCCTTGACCTTCGCTGATACAGCAGTACCAACGCCAAAAACACTCCAATACATACAGAAAAAATGATAATCATTTTGTTTACATCACCACTCACACTATAATCGCCGCCGGCGCGGCGGTCAGGGGCACATTCCCGGCCCCCAGCAGGGGCTCAATGACCATGCTGGCCGCCAGCGCCATAAAGGGGTCCGTCTTCCGGCTCTTGCCCTCAATCTTGGCGTAAATGAAGTTCCCCGTGTCCACCCCGATCTTCCGGCTGGAGCGCACCCGCTTGGTGTTCTGAACCGCCCAGCGCAGGTGGGGCACATTCCCCCAGGTAAACAGCTCCCGGTCAAAGCAGTCCTGGATCACCGGATCCACAATCATGATGTCGCTGGGCCGCACCAGCTTCACGTTCTTCCACACCGCCGGGTCAAATCCAACTTTCTGGAAGCTCTGGCTTACCAACGTCCAGCGGAAATTGTCCATTGCCAGCCCCAGGATATAGTACAGCCTTGCCTGGGCCAGCACCCACCCCGCCAGCAGATCAGGATGGATGCTCACATCGTCCACCACCGTGATATCCCCCTTCTCCGCCCAGTCCCGCCAGGGAACCCGCACCCGGGTCAGCGTTTTGGAGTGGGTGCAGACCCAGGCGCGGTTGATATCAAACCGCTCATCCCCCCGGCGGAAGTGGAGGTTGACAGCGGCCCAGTCGCTGAGCTCCGCGTAGTCCACGCCCACCGTGCAGCACCACCCCCGCAGATCCGGCAGCGGCCGGTTGGTGGCCTTCACCTTGTCGTAGTCCGTCACCGCAATCTCCGCCGCCTGACTGCGCAGGCCCATTCGCTTGGTGAGAAAATCCGGATTCTGTTCCGGCCTCTCCAGCCACTCCTCATACTCTGCCTTGGTTTCCGCCAGGAGGCTGGGGATATACTGGAGAGATGGATTGGCCATATACCAGTTCTCTGGATCCGCCACCTGTTCCTTGCTCTTGAGGCAGCAGATAAACGGCAGAAACCCATTATCCGGCTCACCCTCAAACAGAATCCGCTTGCTGCGATCCAGAAGGTCGTCCAGTGGTCCGTCTGAAACGTTGCCGTTGGAGCTGAAGTACCCCGACCGGGGATGAGCCACCTTGCCCTGGCCGGTGCGGAACACGGTGATATTGGAATAGCTCTCATACTGGTGGATCTCGTTGAAAATGGCCTTCCCCGTGCGCATACCGTCCCGGCTTTTGGGATTGTTGGTACGGCCCCGGACAGAGCCCTTATTTTTCCGCCCCTGGACCACCTGCTTGGTATGATAAAAATGCCTGTTCAGCTTCTTGGCGTAGCGTGGAGCCTCCAGGTTTTCCACCAAATCCACCAGGGGCCGGGTAGCCTGTTCCTCCAGATTGGCGCAGATGTCCACATCGTACCGGGAAACCTCGCAGAAGGGGGAGACGGAGCACAAACTGGAAAATGAAATATACCCGTCCTTTCCAGCCCCACGCCCCAGAAGGCAGAATACATGGGGCCATCTGGGCTCTCCGCTCTCCCGGCAGTAGGTGCAGTCCCAGAACGCGGACAGAAATTTCTCCCAGGGAAACAGCTGAAACGGGAAATACTTCTCCAACCGCAGATAATTCCCCATCTGC
>JAIEIQ010000244.1 GCA_029065305.1 Oscillospiraceae bacterium | reverse complement strand
GTTCCGGTCCTCGCCGGTGGCCTCGGACTCGCTGGAGAGCACGGAGGACACCGGGATGGGATCCTTCACGCTCCCCATGCGGCGGAACACCCGCTGCTCCCGCTCCTCCTCCGTCTCCGGGGGCTCGGCCCGCTGGGGGCGCTCCTTGGGGATCTCGATGCCCTCCCGGCTCCCCTTGCCGCTGCGCAGGACCCGGATCTCGCTGCCCTTGTAACGCCGGGGGGCCTCAGGGGCGCTGTCCAGCCGGACCTGGACCTGCTCCCGCAGGAGGTCCACGCCGCTCACATTGCCCACGCCGTCCGGGGTGTCCACGAAGCTGTCGTTTTTGGGCATCCGCTTGGCCGCGTCCTCGTAGGCGTTCTGCTCGTACTTCAAACAGCACATCAGCCGCCCGCAGGTGCCGGAGATCTTGGTGGGGTTCAGGCTCAGGTTCTGGGTCTTGGCCATCTTGATGGACACGGGGATGAACTCCTGCAAAAACTGCCCGCAGCACAGGGGCCGTCCGCAGATCCCCAGACCCCCCAGCATCTTGGCCTCGTCCCGGACGCCGATCTGCCGCAGCTCAATGCGGGCCCGGAACACGCTGGCCAGATCCCGCACCAGCTCCCGGAAGTCCACCCGGCCCTCGGCGGTGAAGAAGAAAATGATCTTGTTGCCCTCGAAGCTGCACTCCACGTTGACCAGCTTCATCTCCAGGCCGTGGGCGGCGATCTTCTTCTCGCAGATGCCGAAGGCCTCCTTCTCCCGCTTGCGGTTGTAGGCGGCGGCCTTGTGGTCGTTCTCCGTGGCGATGCGGGCCACGCCCCGCAGGGGCTGGACCACGCTCTGGTCCGGGACCTGGTGGTTGCCCTCCACGCACCGGGCGTACTCGATGCCCTGGGCGGTCTCCACCACCACATATTGGTTGGGCTCTATCTGGAGCCCCTTGGGGTCAAAATAGTAGTTTTTCGTTCCGCCCCGAAAGCGGACGCTGATAACCTCTGCCAAAGATTGGTTCCTCCTTTGTAAGCGGGAGCCCGGCCCCCGCCGCTGTCCGTATTGTTCCGCGCTTCCCGGAGGGCGCCTACTGCCGCGCCTCCGTCAGCTCCGCCGCCAGCGCGCCGGTCAGGTGCCCGACGCCGATATTGTACCCGCAGCGGAGGAGATATCTCCCGAGGATGTCCGCCGCCGCCGCCAGCCGCCGCCGGCCCATATCCCGGGCCAGCTGCCGGGAGAAGCCGTCCCCGCCGCCGTAGCACGCCGCCAGACCGCCGGTCAGGAGGGCCCTGGCCTCCGCCAGAATGTCCCGCAGCTCCTCCCGCTTGCACTTGCTGTTCTCCAGATCCATAAAAAAGCCCACCAGCTCCGCCCGCTTCCCGCTCCGCAGCAGCTCGCACAGCTGCCTGCCGCCGCCGTCCGCCTCTCCGCCGGCCCCGGCGGGGGGCAGGCGCCACAGCTCCGCCCGGGAGCGGATGGTGGGCAGCAGGGCGGCGCTGTTGGCCGCGCAGAAGAGGAACGCCGCCTGGGGCGGACCCTCCTCCAGCACCTTGAGCAGCACGTTCTGGGCCTTGGGCTCCAGCAGGGAGCAGTCGGGGAAGATGTACACCTTCCGCCGCCCCTCGTTGGGCAGGATATAGGCGTCGGCCCGCAGGCCCCGCAGGATCTCCATGGAGATGTTCTTGTGGTCCGGGTCCTCCGCCGCCGTCACGTCCGGATGGATGCCCCGCAGCACCTTCCGGCAGTGGGCGCAGGTCAGGCAGGGCCGCTCCGCCGCCCCGCACTCCATCGCCGCCGCCAGATACCGGGCAGCGGCTGTCAAATCGCCCTCCCCGCTGAGGATGATCGCGTGGGCCAGGGCGTCCCGGCCAGCGGCCTCCCGCACGCGCCGGGCCAGCTCCGTCCCGGCAAAGGCTTCCGTTGTCACGCCGCCGCCTCCCTCTCCAGCCGCCCATTGCGACCAGGTGCAAAATCATATCTATTGTATCATATCCCGCCGAGGAAAATCAACCGCCAGCGCAAAAAGATTGTGGAAATCCAGCCGGGGCTCCAACCCAGGAAAATTTTGTGAAAAAAACGTCAAATCCCCCTTGCATTGCGGCCTCTGACCTTCTATAATGAAAGTCTGATGTGCGCATACTGAGCATAATTCATAATTTTTACAGGAGGAAAAGAAGCGTGAGCAAAAAGTTCGTATACCTGTTCTCCGAGGGCAACGGCTCCATGCGGGAGCTGCTGGGCGGCAAGGGCGCCAACCTGGCGGAGATGACCAACCTGGGGATGCCCGTCCCCCGGGGCTTCACCATTACCACCGAGGCCTGCACCCAGTACTACGAGGACGGCCGCACCATCAACGCCGGGATCCAGGACGAGATCATGGAGTATATGTCCAAGCTGGAGGACATGACCGGCAAGAAGTTCGGGGATATGAACAACCCCCTGCTGGTCTCCGTCCGCTCCGGCGCCCGGGCCTCCATGCCCGGCATGATGGACACCATCCTCAACCTGGGCCTCAATGACCAGGTGGTGGAGGCATTTGCCAAGAAGACCAAGAACCCCCGCTTCGCCTACGACTCCTACCGCCGGTTTATCCAGATGTACTCCGATGTAGTCATGGAGGTGGGCAAGAAGTACTTTGAGGAGCTCATCGACGAGATGAAGCAGCGCCGGGGCGTCACCCTGGACACCGAGCTCACCGCCAAGGACCTCAAGGAGCTGGCCGAGCTCTTCAAGAACGAGTACCGGGAGAAGATCGGCGAGGAATTCCCCCAGGACGCCCGTGAGCAGCTTATGGGCGCGGTGCGGGCGGTGTTCCGCTCCTGGGACAACCCCCGGGCCATCTACTACCGCCGCATGAACGACATCCCCTCCTCCTGGGGCACCGC
>JAIEIQ010000243.1 GCA_029065305.1 Oscillospiraceae bacterium | reverse complement strand
ACGGCAATGAGTCCATCAGCGCCCTGAAGGGAGCCGACCGGGTCCGCAAGCGTCCCGGCGTTATTTTCGGCTCCGACGGGCTGGAGGGCTGCGAGCACGCCGTTTTTGAGATTTTATCCAACTCCATCGACGAGGCCCGGGAGGGCCACGGGAAGCTCATCACCGTCACCCGCTATCTGGACCACAGCGTGGAGGTGGAGGACCAGGGCCGGGGCTGTCCCGTGGACTGGAACGAGAAGGAGAACCGCTGGAACTGGGAGCTGGTGTTCTGCGAGCTCTACGCCGGCGGCAAGTACGGCAACAACACGGGGGGGAACTACGAATACTCCCTGGGGCTCAACGGCCTGGGCTCCTGCGCTACCCAGTACGCCTCGGCCTATATGGACGTGACGGTCTGGCGGGACGGGTACGAGTACAAGCTCCACTTCGAGCGCGGCGAGGTCGTCGGGGAGAAGGGCCGGGAGCTGCAAAAAAACCCGCTGGGCAAAAAGAAAAGCGGCACCCGGACCCGGTGGCTGCCGGATCTGGAGGTCTTTACCGACATCAACGTCCCCGCCGAATATTTCGCCGGCATCATGAAGCGGCAGGCGGTGGTCAACGCCGGGATCACCTTCCGGCTGCGGGTGGAGACGGAGCCGGGGAAGTTCGAGGCCACGGAGTTTTTCTATGAGAACGGCATCTCCGACTACGTCCGGGAGCTGGCGGGGGAGAACCCCCTCACCGAGCCGGTGTACTGGGAGACGGAGCGCCGGGGCCGGGACCGGGAGGACAAGGAGGACTACAAGGTCAAGCTCTCCGTGGCCTGCTGCTTCTCCAACCGGGTCTCCGTCATCGAGCACTACCACAACTCCAGCTGGCTGGAGCACGGGGGCAGTCCGGAGAAGGCCGCCAAGCTGGCCTTTGTGTCCGCCATCGACGCCTGGCTGCGGCAGAACAGCAAGTACCAGAAGGGGGAGTCCAAGGTCACCTGGGGGGATATCGAGGACTGTTTGGTGCTGGTCTCCAGCAACTTCTCCACCCAGACCAGCTATGAGAACCAGACCAAGAAGGCCATCACCAACAAATTTATCCAGGACGCCATGGCGGAGCTGCTCAAGACCCGGCTGGAGATCTACTTCATTGAGAACCCCGCCGACGCCGCCCGCATCGCAGAGCAGGTGCTCATCAACAAGCGCTCCCGGGAGCAGGCGGAGAAGGCCCGGCTGAACGTGAAGAAGAAGCTCTCCGGCTCCATCGACATTGCCAACCGGGTCCAGAAGTTTGTGGACTGCCGGACCAAGGACGTGAGCCGGCGGGAGATCTACATCGTGGAGGGCGACTCGGCCCTTGGCAGCGTGAAGCTCAGCCGAGACGGGGAGTTCCAGGGCATCATGCCGGTGCGGGGGAAGATCCTCAACTGCCTGAAGGCGGACTACGCCCGGATCTTCAAGAGCGAGATCATCACGGATTTGATCAAGGTCCTGGGCTGCGGGGTGGAGGTCCAGAACAAGCATGTGAAGGACCTGAGCACCTTCGATCTGGGCAACCTCCGCTGGAGCAAGGTGGTCATCTGTACCGACGCGGACGTGGACGGGTTCCAGATCCGCACGCTGATTCTGACCATGCTCTACCGGCTGTGCCCCACCCTCATCCAGGAGGGCTACGTGTATATCGCCGAGTCCCCCCTCTTTGAGATCAACTGCGGGGAAAAGACCTGGTTCGCCTACTCCGAGAAGGAGAAGGCGGAGATTGTGAAGAAGCTGGAGGGGAAAAAGGTCAAGATCGACCGCTCCAAGGGCCTGGGCGAGAACGACCCGGACATGATGTGGCTGACCACCATGAACCCGGAGACCAGACGGCTGATCAAGGTCATGCCCGAGGACGCCGAGGCCACCAGCCAGATGTTTGACCTCCTGCTGGGGGACAACCTCCAGGGGCGGAAGGAGCATATCGCCAATGAGGGGTACAAGTTCCTGGATCTGGCGGACATCTCGTGATGGGAGGAGAATTTGAAGTGGAAAATATGACCCTGCTTGTTACCTACACCTGCAAGCCCGGCCAGGCCGGAGCCTATGTCCAGGCCCTCAAGTCCAGCGGCGTCCAGGAGAAAATCCGCGCCGAGGACGGGTGCCTCCGCTACGACTACCACATCTCCTGCGAGGCGGCGGATACCGTGGTGCTCCTGGAGCAGTGGCGGGACGAGGCCGCCCAGCAGGCCCACATGGCCCAGCCCCACATGGAGACGGTCCGCCGGCTGAAGGCGGCGTATGTCCTGGACGTCCGGCTGGATCGCGTTCAATAGGTTTCCCATCCGCCGGAGGGCGGTACCATAAAAATCATCTTGAGAGGAACAGAAAGGAGAACTTTATGAAAAAGCTTATTTCTCTGTGTCTGGCCCTGGTGCTGTCGCTGGCGCTGGCAGTGCCGGCCGCCGCCGCGGAAACCGGCGGCGTCAGCGTCATGGTCAACGGCGAGGCCGTCACCTTCCCCGACGGGAACCCCGAGATCTACGGCGGACGGACCATGGTTCCCATGCGGGCCGTGCTGGAGAAGCTGGGGGCCGAGGTGGAGTACAGCCATGAGACCAAGACCGTGGAGGCCACCCTGGGCGATATCGCCCTCACCCACGTCATTGGAACCGACAAGATCGCTGTCGGCGGCGGAGAGGATCTGACCATGGACGCCGCCTCCTATGTCAGCGGCGGCAGCACCATGGTGCCCCTGCGCTTCTTCTCCCAGGCCCTGGGCTATGAGGTCTACTGGGACGCCGGAGAGCGCACCGCCGTAGTCATCGACAAGCAGGGCCTCATCGCGGAGATGGACAAGGCCTTCACCATTATCAACGACCTCCAGGCCAAGCAGACCCCCGCCGCCGGAAACCTGTCCATGGAGATGGACTTCTCCGGCTCCGCCAAGATCATGGCCCCCGGCATCGAGATGGATCTCCCCTTCTCCATCGATCTCTCCGGCGTCTACGGTGAGAACGCGCTGAACTTCAGCGGCAAGATGGACCTGTCCATCCTCGCCCTGGTCCTGACCGCTGTGCCCGTGAATGCGGACGGAACCGGCCCCTCCGGGGAGGAGACCACCGCTGCGCTGAACCAGATGGCGGCGATGCTCAAGGATCTGGACTTTGAGATGATCTACAGCGACGGCTCCATGTGGATGAAGCTCCCCGCCGTCACCGACCTGCTCCGGGCCCAGGGCGCCGAGATCCCCGAGGGGACTGTCTGGATGGACCTGGGCGGCGCGGACATGGGCGAGGTCTATGACCTCTACGATCTGAGCCTGTCCTCCGCCCAGGGCGTCACCATGGGCCAGGTGCTCTACACCATGGCGGAGCTGGCCGACGCGGAGATGCCCACCCTCATCTATGAGGACGCGGAGGAGGCCGCCTCCCTGCTGACCACGCTGATGGGCGACGACACCTTCACCAAGGACGGCGGCACCTACACCTGGAAGATGGATCAGGCCATGATGGACAAGCTGGCCGTGGAGCTGGGGGCCGGCAGCACGGACTTCCCCGGCACGATGGAGATGACCATCAAGGAGGACGGCTCCTGCACGTTCAAGCTTGACGTGACGGACGAGGAGTTCTTCATGTCCATGAGCGGCGCCTCCACCGCCACCGACAGCACTGTTGAGGGCAAGATCACCGTGAAGGACGTGTGCGACGTGACCTTCCAGGGTAGCGCCAAGGTTGCCCCCACGGAGAACGCCCCCATCACCGCGCCCCCCGCCGGGGAGACGGTGATCGATCTGGCCGGGACCCCCATGCCCCTGGGCGAGTAAATTCATCCCGATACGGGACTGCCGGCCGCGCCTGCGCGCGGCCGGCGGTCTGCCCTGAGAAATACGGATAAAAGGAACATCCACTATGCCTAAGAAAAAGCAGCCGGAGGAGAACAAGCCCCGGGTCGACAATCCCAACGTGCTGGGCCTGCGGGCCCAGGTGCTGGAGCAGCCCATCACCGACACCCTGGAGACCAACTTCATGCCCTACGCCATGAGCGTGATCCTCTCCCGGGCCATCCCGGAGATCGACGGCTTCAAGCCCGCCCACCGCAAGCTCCTCTATACCATGTACAAGATGGGCCTGCTCACCGGGGCCCGGACCAAATCCGCCAATATCGTGGGCCAGACCATGCGCCTCAACCCCCACGGCGACGCGGCCATCTATGAAACGATGGTCCGCCTCTCCCGGGGCTACGGGGCCCTCCTCCACCCCTTTGTGGACTCCAAGGGCAACTTCGGCAAGGTCTACTCCCGGGATATGGCCTACGCCGCCAGCCGGTACACTGAGGCCAAGCTCTCCCCCGTCTGCCAGGAGCTGTTCCGGGACCTGGACCAGGACGCGGTGGACTGGGCGGACAACTACGACAACACCATGAAGGAGCCCACCCTCCTGCCCACCACCTACCCCAACATCCTGGTCTCCGCCAACCAGGGCATCGCCGTGGGCATGGCCTCCCAGCTGTGCGGGTTCAATCTGTCGGAGGTCTGCGATGCCGCGGTGGCCTTCCTCAAGCACCCGGACTGCGATCTCTCCGCCCTCCTCCTGGGGCCGGACTTCCCCACGGGAGGCGAGATCATCTATGACAAGGCGGCCCTGGAGGAGGTCTACCGCACGGGCCGGGGATCCATCAAAATCCGGGGCAAGTACCGGTATGTCAAGGGCGAGAACCTGATCGAAATCTACGAGATCCCCTACACCACAACCACCGAGGCCATCATCGACAAGGTGGCGGAACTCATCAAGGCCGGCAAGCTGAAAGAGGTCGGCGACATGCGGGACGAGACGGATCTGAACGGCCTGAAGCTGACCATAGACCTCAAGCGGGGCGTGGACCCGGACAAGCTGATGGCCAAGCTCTTCAAGTCCACCACCCTCCAGGACTCCATCAGCTGCAATTTCAACGTGCTCATCGCCGGGATGCCCCGGGTGATGGGGGTCCGGGAGCTGCTGGAGGAGTGGTGCGCCTGGCGGACCGAGTGTGTGCGGCGGCGGGTGTACTTCACTC
>JAIEIQ010000242.1 GCA_029065305.1 Oscillospiraceae bacterium | reverse complement strand
GCAGCACCAGCAGGAGCAGGGACAGTGTGCAAGAAATCGCTCTTTTCATCATAAATTCCTCCTTTTTATTTTGAAGCTGGTCCGCTTTTCCACACCTCGTCAAAAACACGGAGCCAGTTTTCACCCAATATCTTCCGGATATCCTCATCCGATCGTCCCCGGGCCACCAGGCCCCGGGTGACGTTGAGGAAGGATCGGTAGTCCTTCAGCCCGTGGACCCACTCGGTGGAGGGTCCGTTTCCGGGGGCGAAGCCCATGGAGGGCGCCACATACTTCTTAAAGACCTTGGCGCTCCACTTCGTCTGGGGCATAGGCCAGTCCGTCCCGATGCCGACGTGGTCCACGCCCACCAGCTCCGCCACATACTCGATGTGGTCCAAAAAGTGCTCGACGGTGGTGTTGTCCGGGTCCTCCGCGATGAACCAGGGCATCGCAAAGATCCCCACAACGCCGCCGGTGCCGGCGATGGCCCGGAGCTCCTCGTCGCTCTTGCAGCGCTCGTGGAGGTAGAGCCGCTCCGCGCCGGTGTGGGTCGCCACCACCGGCTGTCTGCTGTACCGGCAGGCGTCCATCGTCGTGTGGTATCCGCAGTGCCCGGTGTCCACCACAATCCCCAGCTCGTTGCACCTCTCCACAAACCGGATGCCGAATTTGGACAGGCCGGCCCCGCCGTTGGGCTCCATGCAGCCGGCCCCTATGAGGTTCTGGTTGTTGTAGGAGAGCTGCTGCACCCGCAGGCCGAACCGCCAGAGGAGCTCCAGCAGCTCCAGGTCCTTTCCGTAGCCCGCGGCCTCCTGGCTGGTCACAATCCCGGCCTTCAGTCCCTCCGCCTTGCAGCGGCGGATATCCGCCGTGCTGGTGCACTTGACCAGCCAGGGCTTTTTGTCAAACTCTTCCTGGAGCGCCAGCGCGGAGCGGAACGCCGTCTCCCGATCGGTAATGCTCAGCTGGCGGCAGCCGCCGGTGAGCCCGCTGTCGTACCAGCACTGCCGGTACAGCTCGGCATAGCTGCCCTCGAGCATGCGCCGCAGGATCTCATTGGTTGCCCAGTCGCACTGCCCCACCTCGTCCCCCGGGCAGGCGCTCCGGGCCAGCTCCAGCAGCTCCTCCTCCGCGCCCTCCGGCAGGGAGTAGGTCCCCACCGGCCCCTGAAAGAGCATGTCCAAAATGATGCTGCTCTCATGGAGGTCCCTGGCCCGGGCCTCCTGTTCCTCGCTCAGATGAAACTTGTACAGCGGCTCAATCATTGCAATCCTCCTCTCTATTCTCTGCCGGCCTTCCCGCAGACGTAGCTGGCTGCGGCCAGATCCTCCACCGCCAGCCCCTGGGCTTCAAATACCGTGATGTCTCCGGCGTCCAGCCGCCCGGGCAGCTCGCCGGAGAGGACCTTCCCGATCTCGCCCAGCAGGTGCTCTCCGGTGATCTCCCCCGCCTTCAGGGGGATCAGGAAATCCCCCGCCTCCCCCAGGCAGGATTCCCGGCTGTCGCAGAAGAAGCGGCTGCTCCGTACCAGCGCGCTGTCCAGCTCCCGGTTCGACGCGCCGCAGGCGCCTACGGCGTTGATGTGGGCGCCCGGGGAGACGTGTGCGCCGAAGAGGACGGGCTCGCTGGCGGCGGTGACGGTGCAGATAATGTCCGCCCCCTCCACCGCCCGCCGGACGCTGCCGCAGCAGTCCAGCACCGGGACGCCCTCAGACGCCTCCATCTCCCGCCGGAACCGCTGGACGCTCTCCCGGCTGATATCCCAGACGCGGACCTCCTCAATGGGCCGAACCCGGCGGATCGCGTTGAGGTGCCGGCGGGCCTGGAGGCCGGAGCCCAGCAGGCAGAGGGTCCGAGCCTCCGGGCGGGCCAGCGCGTCCGTGGCGGCGGCGCTGACGGCGGCGGTGCGGATGCCGGTGATCGCCTCGCCGTCCAGGATGCTCTTCAAGCTGCCGGTGTCCAGATCGAACAGGACCACCGCCCCCTGGTGGGAGGGCAGGCCGCGTTGGAAATTGTCCGGAAAGACAGTGATTATTTTTGCACCGATGACACCGGCCTCCGCGCTGGCCGCGGGCATGATGCCCAGCAGCTTTCTCGGTGCGGCGGGCATGGCTGTGCGCAAGATTTGGATGGCGCTCCCCTTGGCGTATTCAACCAGTGTGTCCCGCATCAGGCGGATGCACCCCTCCATATCCAAGAGTGCTTCGATCTGCTCCCGTGTAAAATAGTCCATGTCAATTCCTCGCTATCCTCAATAATATCCAGATCCTGCGGGATTTTAAAAGTATTCCTTTGTATAGTATAAAATAAAAATGCCCGACTGTATATTGACAATAAATTGTCCGTAAATTATACTGGACGGGAGGGGGGATGAGGCGGTATGAATTTCCGGCTTGCCGTTGTCGGACACAGCTCCTCCGTGGAGGAGCTGACGCGGATCGCGGAGGCAACCTTTGATAATGTGGAAATAACGGGGATCCCGTTCTCCAGCGACGAAATGATCACCGAGACGGTCAACTCCCTGCGGCCTCTGCTGCCCAGGCTGGACGGCGTGCTCTACACCCGCAAGGACCCCTACAAGCTGATCGTAAGCCGGCTCAACCACGCCGGCGTTTTGGCCCGCTTTGTGGACATCGATGCCTCCAGCTTTGTCCACAGCCTGTTCATCGCCGCCAACAGCTTCCGCGCGGATATCCGCCGGGTCAGCGTAGACGCCCTGGACTACAGCACCATCATGCGAACCTACGAGTCCCTGGGCATCCCCTCGGAGAGCGTGCGGCCTGTTATTGTCAATGTGGATACAAACGCGGAGCACTTTGTGGAGGCCGCGGCGCAGGCCCACCGCGAGAGCTATCAGAGCGGCCTGTGCGGGGTGTGCCTGACCAATATCCGCAACGTGTGGGACTCCCTGGCCGCCGAGGGGATCCCCTGCGTGCTGATGACGCCCAGCCGGGAGAACTACCTCAACGAGATCAGGCGTCTGATGCTCCAGCACACGGAGGAGCAGGCGAAGGGGAGCGCCGCCGTGATCCGCATCCGGGCGGAGCTCAGCAGCAACTATTATCTGCACCAGAAAACCATGGTGCAGAACGTCCTGGATCTGGGGCGGCTGGCGGAATACGTTGTGCTCTTCGCCCAGCGCGTGAGCGGGATGTTCGCCCGGATCGGGGAGCAGGATTTCGCCATCGCCTGCGGCCGGGAGGAGATTGTCTACGTCACCGAGCGGTTTACCCGCCTGGAGCTGCTGGAGCAGATC
This sequence comes from Oscillospiraceae bacterium, assembly GCA_029065305.1. GTDB lineage: Bacteria > Bacillota > Clostridia > Oscillospirales > Oscillospiraceae > Pelethomonas. The sequence goes on along the minus strand of JAIEIQ010000242.1, from coordinate 2,808 downwards.
TACTCCAACACGCCCTACCGCCTGGCGGTGGGCATCGGCACCGGCGTCAATCTCCAGACCGCCTCCGCCAACGCGGAGCTGGGGACGCAGCGGGCCTGGGTGGAGGGCTGCAACCGCGCCTATCTGGTCCACGCGGAGAACAACGTGGTGGGGCCCATCCAGCCCAACGAGCTGCTGCACACAACCCAGCCCCTGTTTGACCAGCATCTGACAAAGGCCGCCAGGGACTGCGCCCTGTCCATCAACACCATCTTCCGCATCGACACCTTTGTCCGGCGGAAAAACAACGGGACCTTCATCATCGCGGAGCTGGCCCGGGAGCTCCACGTCAGCTTCCGCACCGGCGCGCGCATCGTGGAGAAGCTGGAGAAAAACGGCTATATTGTGGAGATCGGGCGGAGCGTGATCAACGGGAGAGGCCGTCCCACCCGCGTGTTCCGGCTGCTGTGGTAGAGCTGCCCGGCCGGAAAATCCGGCAATTTTCCCCTTGACAAACCACCCCCGACCCGCTAGGATGACAGGACAGACGCTTACATTTCGGCACACCCCGCCCCCGCCGGGCGGAGTGGGCCTTTTCCTGCGTGGAGGGAGGGAACCATGAACCAGCTGCTAAGCACTATTCAAACCATCCCGGAGATCGCCGCCCTGGCGGAGGCTGTCGAGGCCGGAGCCTGCCCCGCCGCCGCCGTGGGCCTGGCCCCGGTCCACCGGGCCCAGATTGCCGCCGCCCTGGCGGAGGCCGCGGACCGCCCCCTGGTCATGGTCTGCTCCGACGAGGCCGAGGCCGTCCGGCTGGCGGCGGATCTGGAGGCGCTCCTGAAAACCGAGGCCCTGCGCCTCTCCGCCCGGGAGCTCTTTGTCCGGGCGGGGACCGTTATCTCCCGCCAGTGGGAGCACCAGCGCATTGCCGCCCTCTGCCGGCTGGGCCGGGGGGAGGGCCGGGTCCTGGTGGCCACGGCGGAGGGCCTGCTGCAAAAAACCAGCCCCCGGGACCGCCTGGGGGACGCGGCCTTCACCCTGTCCATAGGGGCGCGGTACGACCTGGGGGAGCTGCCCCGGCGGCTGGTGGACGCGGGCTACAGCCGCTCCGAGCAGGTGGAGGGCGTGGGCCAGTTCGCCCTGCGGGGGGGGATTCTGGACGTGTTCTCCCCCATGATGGACGAGCCGGTGCGGTGCGAGTTCTTCGACGACGAGATCGACTCCCTGGGCGCCTTCGATCCGGTGACCCAGCGGCGGACAAAAAACATCAAAAGCGCCCTTCTGCTGCCGGCCTGCGAGCTGCTGCCGGGGGTGGAGCCGGCCTCGGTCTTTGACCATCTGCCCGCCAACGCCCTGATCTGCCTGTGCGAGACGGCCCGGGTGGGGGAGCGGGTGAAAAACGTCCTCTGGCAGGCCCGGGAGGACACGGAATCCCTCCTGGCGGCCGGGGAGAAGGACGGGGATCTGACCCGCCTGCTCCTGTCCGCCGGGGAGTGGCTGGAGGAGCTGGGGCGGTTCGCCCTGTGCATGATGGACGCCCTGCCCACCTCCCGCTATCCCCTGCCGCCCCGGACCCTTCTGTCCGTCACCGCCAAGCAGCTGAGCGCCTACGGCGGCAGTCTGGAGGCCGCTGCGGCGGATCTGGAGCACTATCGCTCCGCCGGCTTCGGGGCGCTGCTCCTCTGCGGCGGGGAGGCCAGGGGCCGGAACCTCCAGCGGATGCTGGCCGAGCGGGGCATCCCCGCCGCCCTGGACTTCGCCTGCGGGGCCATGCCCGGGCCGGGGGAGGTCCGCATCGCCGTGGGGGCCCTGTCCGCCGGGGCGGAGTACCCCCAGCTGCGCCTGGCGGTGCTCACCGAGGGCCAGCTCACCGCCGCCCCCGCCGGAAAGCGGTCCGCCCCCCGAGAGAAAAAAAAGAGCAGCCGTCAAAAGCTCCTCAGCTACACCGACCTGACCCCCGGGGATCTGGTGGTCCACACCCACCACGGCATCGGACGCTTTGAGGGCATCCGGAAAATGCCCGTGGACGGGGTGGAGAAGGACTACGTCAAGATCGCCTACGCCGGCGGGGACAGCCTCTACGTCCCGGCCACCCAGCTGGATTTGGTGTCCAAGTACATCGGCGGAGGCGGCGCCACAGACGGGGAGGGCCGGCCCACCGCCCGGCTCAACAAGCTGGGGGGCGCGGACTGGTCCAAGCAGAAAACCCGGGCCAAGGCTGCGGCAAAGGACCTGGCCAAGGGCCTCATCGCCCTCTACGCCCAGCGCCAGCGAAAGCCCGGCTTCGCCTTCTCCCCGGACTCCCCCTGGCAGAAGGAGTTCGAGGACGCCTTCGACTACCCGGAGACCGACGACCAGCTGCGGTGCATCGCGGAGATCAAAAAGGACATGGAGCGGCCCATCCCCATGGACCGGCTCCTCTGCGGGGACGTGGGCTACGGCAAGACGGAGGTGGCCCTCCGGGCGGTGATGAAGTGCATCATGGACGGCAAGCAGGCGGCGATTCTGGTGCCCACCACCGTCCTGGCCCAGCAGCACTTCAACACTGCCGCCAGCCGCTTCCGGGGCTTCCCGGTGGAGATCCGGGTCCTCAGCCGGTTCCAGACCCCGGGCCAGACCCGGCAGATCCTGGCGGAGCTGCGCTCCGGGAAGATCGATCTGCTCATAGGCACCCACAAGCTGCTGGGGAAGGATCTGGCCTTCAAGGACCTGGGGCTGCTGGTGGTGGACGAGGAGCAGCGCTTCGGCGTCACCCACAAGGAGAAGCTCAAGGAGATGAGCAGCCAGGTGGACGCCCTCACCCTCTCCGCCACCCCCATCCCCCGGACA
>JAIEIQ010000241.1 GCA_029065305.1 Oscillospiraceae bacterium | reverse complement strand
GGATATAGCCGATGGGGGGCGGGCTGGGGAGCTCCATAGCCCCGGACACCGTCTCGTTGAGGGTGCCGTCCCCGCCGCAGCAGACGATCCGGTCGAAGCGGCCCCCCTCCTCCCGGACCATCCGGGCGGCGTGGCCCCGCTCCCGGGTCTGCCGGACGGAGAGCAGATACCCCGCCTCCGAAAACAGGCCCGCCGCCTCAAACAGCGGCGCGGAGGAGCGGGTCTTTCCCGCCCGGGGGTTGACAATGAACAGCAGACTTTCAGCCATGGCGCTTGCTGGACCTCCCGTCAAATTATGAAGAATCGGTTAAACTTTTCCAAACGGCAGTATAACATAGAGAAGAAAGTATTGCAATCGGAGAAAAAGTTGAGTAAGATAAATTATACACAAATTTTACGGAGGCGAGCCTATGAGACGGGACAGCCACTACTTCCAATGGGGATTGACCGCGGTGTGCGTGGTCTGCGCGATTCTGCTGATCTATGACGTGGTCTTTCGGGGCAGCATTGTCATCGCCTATCTGGGCAAGCTGATCCATATCCTGGCCCCGGTGCTCTACGGGGCCTTCATGGCCTATCTGCTGGCCCCCATGGTCAACTGGTTTGAGGCTGTCCTCTTCCGCCGGAGACCGGGGAAAAAGACCCGCCTGCGGGGCGTCTCCGTGGCGCTGACCTGGCTGGTGGTGATAGCCTCACTGTATCTGCTGCTGAGCATCCTGCTGCCGGAGCTGTACAAGAGCGTGCGCCAGCTGGTCGGAAACGTGGACAGCTACTACCAGACCATCTCCGCCTGGGTGAAGCGCCTGCTGGAGAACAACCCCGCCCTGGCCCAGCAGGCGGTGGACCTCTTCAACCGGTATTACCAGGAGGGTCTGGCCTGGCTGCGGGACAATGTAGTGCCCCAGATCCAGGTGGCTATGCAGGCGCTCACCGGCGGGGTGGTGGGAGCCATGGTGTTCCTCAAGAACATCCTGATCGGCGTCATTGTCTCCGTCTACCTGCTGGCCACCAAGGAGGGCTTTGGAGCCTCCGGGTGCCGGCTGTGCTACACCTTCCTCTCCGAGGAGAAGGCCGCCCTCCTCATTCGGGGGGCCAAGGCCACGGACCGCATTTTCTCCGGCTTCGTCCGGGGAAAGCTGCTGGACTCGCTGATCATCGGCGTGCTGTGCTTCTTCTTCTCCTCCTGGTTCCAGTTTCCCTATGCCCCCCTGGTCAGCGTGGTGGTGGGCGTGACCAACGTGATCCCCTTCTTCGGGCCGTTTCTGGGGGCCATCCCCTGCGCCTTCCTCATTTTGCTGGACAGTCCCATCAAGTGCCTGTATTTCCTGGTGTTCATCTTCGCCCTCCAGCAGTTCGACGGCAATATTCTGGGGCCCAAGATCCTGGGGGACAGCACGGGCCTCTCCAGCTTCTGGGTTATCGTGGCGATTCTGGTGGGCGGCGGATTGTGGGGCGTGGCGGGGATGTTCTTCGGCGTTCCCCTGTTCGCCTGCGTCTACACGGCGGTGCGGACCTACTCCACCTACTGCCTGAAGCGGAAGGGCCTGCCCACCGCCTCCGCCAGCTACGCCACCCATGAGCCGGTATGGCCGGAGGAGCCGGAGAAAAAAGAGGAGGTCAAGCAGTAAATGGCCCGCGCCGCCGACAGCAAGCTGGTCATGCTCCGGGGCAACTCCGGCAGCGGCAAGACCACCGTGGCCCGCTTCCTCCAGCACCTCATCGGCCGGGGCACCCTGGTGGTCAGCCAGGACGTGGTGCGCCGGGACATGCTCTGGGTCCGGGACGAGGGCGGGGCCATCCCCCTGCTGCTGGAGCTGATCGGCTACGGACAGCGCACCTCCCCCGTCACCATCCTGGAGGGGATTCTCCGCACCGACTGGTACGGCCCCCTCTTCGACGAGCTCCGGCGGCGCTTCGGGGAGAATATCTGGGCCTACTACTACGACCTGCCCTTTGAGGAGACCCTCCGCCGCCACGCCATGCGGCCCCAGCGGACCCAGTTCGGGGAATCGGATATGCGCTCCTGGTGGCGGGAGCGGGATTTGGTGGGCTCCATCCCGGAGGCCATCCTGACGGAGGAGCTCTCAGCCCGGGGAGCCGCCCGGCGGATCTACCGGGACATCACTGGAGGGGAGGCGGCGGAATGAGGGACTTTTTCAAGCGGCATCGGGCCGTCCACCTCTGGCTCCTGGGGGCCCTGGGCCTCTACGCCGCCTATTTCCTGGGCATCTCCTCCAGGGGCGCGGCCAATGCCGTCTCCGCCGCCACCCAGGTTCTCAAGGACACCTGCGCCCGGTTCTGGTACCTCTTCCCCTTTTCAGTGGTGGAGTGGTTTTACGCCGCCTTTATCGCAGCGGTCATCGCCCTGCTGGCGGTGCTGTTCCACCGGGTGCGGACCTGGCAGGGCCGGCGGCTGGACGGGGCCTACGGCTGCGTCCTGTCCATTGCCTGCCTGTTTCTCACCGCCGGGGGGCTCTACTGCCTGCTGTGGGGGGTGAACTACTACGCCGACGGCTTCCAGGAGAAGAGCGGCGTCTGCGCCCAGGCGGAGGTCTCCGTCGAGGAGCTGGAGCGGGTGACGGCTCTCTTCGCGGACCGGCTGGCAGAGCTGGCGGACCGGGTGGAGCGGGATGAAAACGGCGTTTTTGCCGTATCAAGGGACGAGATCTTCGCCGCCAGCACCAATATCTACGGGAACATCTCCCGGGAGTTCCCCTTTTTGGCGCGGGAGGACCGGACGCCCAAGCGGATGGTGTTCTCCCGGCTGTTCAGCGCCATGGGCTTCACCGGGTTCTACAGCCCCTACACCGGGGAGTCCAACCTCAACGTGGACTGCCCCGCCTGTCTGCTCCCGGCCACCATCGCCCACGAGCTGGCCCACCAGCGGGGCATCGCCTCGGAGCAGGAGTGCAATTTCCTGGCGGTGGCGGCCTCCACGGCCTTTGACAACCCGGTTTACCAGTACTCCGGGTATTTGATGGGCTATATCCACCTCTCCAACGCCCTCTACCGGGCGGACCGGGAGCGGTGGGCGGCGGTGTATGAGAGGCTTCCGGCGGGCACCGTGGCGGATCTGCGGAACAACAGCGATTACTGGGCCCAGTTTGAGGGGCCCGTCGCCGAGGCCAGCACCAAGGTCTACGACACCACCCTGCGCTCCTACGGGCAGAGCGCCGGAATTCAGAGCTACGGCACTGTGGTGGATCTGCTGGTTGCCTACTATTGACGAACCGCCGGTTTTCTGCTACCATCTCCCTAGCGGGGATAAAAACACATCCCGGTCGGTAGTCCGGGAGCGGCCTGCGGGCCGTCAGTAACCTGCCTCCTTGGTTGTCCGTTCTCCGCGGAAACCACTTTAAGGAGGAAGTTTTTCATGGAAACCGCAAAAGCACGTCTGACTGTGCTCCTGGAGCCGCCGTTCTGGGTGGGCCTCTTTGAGCGGGAGAGCGGCGGACTCTACGAGGTGTGCAAGCACACCTTCGGTGCGGAGCCCCGGGACGCGGAGGTCTATGCTCTGGTGCTGGGAGAATACTGCCGCCTGGTGTTCAGCCCAGTTCTGGAGACAGAGAGCGGGCCGGATCGGGAGATCAATCCCAAGCGGGCCCAGCGCATGGCCCACCGCGAAACCCGGCCCGCCGGCATCGGCACCAAGGCGCAGCAGGCCCTCCAGCTCCAGCGGGAGCAGGCAAAAACGGAGCGCCGGACGCTGTCCAGAGAACAGCGGGAGCTGAAGGCGGAGCGGCTTTTCCAGCTTCGGCAGAAAAAGCGGAAGGAAAAACACAGGGGGCGTTGACGCGTTTCCGAAAGACGAGGGAGCGGCGGGGCAAAAGCCCCGCCGTTTCCTGTACAGCCGCATTTATGGCTTGCAGTTTCCGCAGGGGGAGTACCCCTGGGCCAGAATATCCTCCCGTGTGTCGAAGGATTCCGCGTAGTTTTTGGGCGATATCTGTCCTGCGGAACGGCAGGCGGGTTTGTGAAACTTTTTCGTGTTTTTGTTCAAAATATAAGCGGCCTGGGGAGCCTCCTCCGAAGCCGGCTCCTCCTCGGCTGGTTCCGTGATTTCCGGTTCAGCTCTTGCGGGCTGGATGGCTTCCGATTGAGGTTCAGGCGGGAGCACGGGAGGGACCGGATCAGAGGAGGTACAGCCGGTAAAGAAAAGAGCAAAACACACCATAGCGCAGAACAAAACCAGGCGAGGCAAAATTCTCTTCCCCATACAAAATACCTCCTAAAAATTCCAGATATACTCTATTATAACATACTTATATAAGTATAAAAATGAATAAACTGCACAAAAATATACTGCTATAATTATACAATACTTATAGAAGTATAGATATAATGGCTACATCTGTTGGAAGGGTGTGGCCGTATGGGATATACCGAAGCGCAAAAGGAAGCGACTGCGCGTTACAATAAGAAAGCGTATGATAAAATATGTCTTGTTGTCCGAAAAGGGAAACGGCAGATTATCGCTGATTTTGCTAAGACCCATGGAAAGAGCATGAATGGTTTTATCAATGAGGCGATTGATAAGGCTATGGAAGAAAAATAGCAGGCACACCAGATTTGGTGTACCTGCTATTTCTGTACAAAATTATACTATAATGTCGATAGTAGATAAATGTTCATACTGCACAAGAATATATGGTCGACATTATAGAATATGCCGACAGTATAAGTTATAATGAGCTGACCTCACAAGGAGGCAGTCGTATATGGCATATTCTAACGCTCAAAAAGAAGCTACCGCCAGATATAATAAGAAAACATATGACCGAATAGAAATCAAGGTAAAAAAGGGCCGTAAAGCGGAAATTGCGGCATATGCGAAAGAGAAAAATAAAAGTGTGACGCAGTTTATTGTTGACTTGGTTGATAAAGAAATGGAAGAAAAATAGCAGGCACATCAGATTTGGTGTGCCTGCTGTTTCTGTGCAAAACCGCCAAAAATGTCCTTGCAAATTCCGGCGCTGTCTGCTATACTGTGAATAGAAAAAGCAGCAGCGCTCATATAATTCCGCGGAGATGGCGCGGAAGTTTCTACGGGGCCGCCGAACGGCCCTGCTATGGGTGTTCCAGGCCGGCCCAACCGGGGCGGTCCGGGGCGCTTTTTTCATGCCATAAAGCCCGAGAAGAGAAAGGAGAACGCATCATGACAACGATTTTACGGGGAAATATCCTGCACACACCTGCCTTCGGCCAGCTGGAGGCCCTGCCGGGGGGCTATCTGGTCTTGGAGGAGGGGACAGTGGAGGGCGTCTTTGACAAGCTGCCGGAGCGGTACGCGGCCTGCCCGGTGACGGACTACGGCGGAGCCCTTATTCTGCCCTCCTTCGCTGACATGCACCTCCACGCCCCCCAGTACGCCATGATGAGCATGGGCATGGACCTGCCCCTGCTGGAGTGGCTGGACGCCTATACCTTCCGCACGGAGGCCAGATACGCGGACCTGGATTTCGCCCGGACGGTCTACCGCCAGCTGGCCCGGGATCTCATCTCCTGGGGCACCACCCGGGTGGTGATGTTCGCCTCCCGGCATACCGACGCGACCCTGATCCTCATGGAGGAGCTGGAGCGGGCCGGGGTTACGGGCCTTGTGGGAAAGGTGAACATGGACCGCAACGGAGGCCCCGCCCAGGAAACCACCGAGGAGTCCATCCAGGAAACCCTCCGCTGGCTGGAGGGCTGCGATTTCGAGCACATCAAGCCCATCATCACCCCCCGCTTCACCCCCTCCTGTACCGACGGGCTGATGAAGGAGCTGGGGAGGATCGCCCAGGAGCGGGATCTGCCGGTCCAGTCCCATCTGTCAGAAAACACCGGTGAGATCGCCTGGGTAAAGGAGCTCCATCCGGACTGCCGGCAGTACTGGGAAACCTACGACAAATACGGCCTGTGGAAGGAGGACACCCTCATGGCCCACTGCGTCCACAGCGACGGGCGGGAGCAGGAGGCGATGAAGCGGGCCGGGGTGTGGGCGGTCCACTGCGCGGCGTCCAACTGGAATCTGTGCAGCGGCACGGCCCCGGTGCGGGA
>JAIEIQ010000240.1 GCA_029065305.1 Oscillospiraceae bacterium | reverse complement strand
GCCTACACCCCCTATCAGGCGGAGATGAGCACACCCTGGCTCATCTCCGCCTGATAGGGGGTGTAGGCGGTGAGGAACTCCTCCTTGGCGGGGATATACTTCACAATGCTGGGGATATAGTGGTCATAGGCCCCCGCGCCCCGGAGAACCGTAGAAAACAGCGTGTTCTTCCCGGCCATGGCGGTCATAGCCCTAGAGACCTCCAGCTCGCTCATACCGGCGGGCAGGTCCAGAGGCCGGTCCAGGCGCATGGAGGCGGGCACGTCCCGGAACAGCTCCTGCACATCCGTCAGGCCGATGGCCTCCAGCATCTCCCGCCGCTGGGCGGGGGTGGAGGGCACATAGCTGCCCATATCAGCCCTCCTCGGCGCAGAACGCCTCGTAGGCGGCGGCGTCCAGCAGCTCCTCCTGGCCGGCGACGCCCTCCACCTTGATGATCCAGGCTCCGTAGGGGTCGCTGTTCAGGTTCTCCGGGGAGTCGGCCAGCTCCTCGTTCACCGCGCAGATGGTGCCGGTGACGGGGCAGACCAGATCGGAGACCGCCTTCACGGACTCCACATCGCCGAAGGGCTCCCCGGCGGTGACGGCGTCGCCCTCCTGGGGCAGATTGACGAAGACCACATCGCCCAGGGCGTCCTGAGCAAAATCGGAGATGCCGATAACGGCCACATCGCCCTCCATTTTGATCCACTCGTGGTCCTTGGAATACTTCAGCTCCGCAGGATAGTTCATAGTAGTTACCTCCCAATATTGTTTAATGGAATTATTGACACATCACAGCCCGATCTGATTGGAGAAGCCGTTGAGGGCCTCCATCATCTCATCATCGGTGAAGCAGTAGCGCATCTCCGTGTACCCGGCGCGCAGCCTCTCCACATCCCCGGCGATATCCTCCCCCCGGAGGATGCAGCCGGCCATCAGCTCCGCCAGCTTGTCGAACTCCGCCGGGCCGAAGCCGAAGCGTGTCATCTCGCTCACGCCCATCCGCAGCGCGCCGGAGGCGGTGAAGCCCTCCTCCTCGGGGGTGGCCTGGTAGTTGACAATGACATTGTTCTGCTCCAGGCGCTCCGCCACCTCGGGGCCGGTGCCGTAGCCCACAGAGACGATAACCTGATGGGTTTCGGTGTAGCCGATGGAGGGGTCTCCGGCCACGTCCAGGCCCTGGGCCTTGAGGGCCTTGGCGAAGTGCTTGGCGTTGGAGACGACGGCCTTCTGGTACTCGTCCTTGAAGTGGTTCATCTCGTAAGCCGCCATCAGCAGACCCAGCTGGGTGCCCAGGTGGTGGTTGGAGACGCTGCCGGGGAAGGCCCGGGTTTCAATCGTCTCCCACAGGCCGTACTTGAGGTCGCCCTTCCTGTAGTTGACGCCGATGACGCCCCGCTGGGGGCCAAAGAAGGTCTTGTGGGTGGAACCGGTGACAATCTCCGCGCCCTCCTCAAAGGGCTTCTGGAAATGGCCGCCCACCAGACCCAGCACGTGGGCCATATCGTACATGATGGTGGTCTCCAGGCCCATATTGTCCACAAACTTCCGAATCGCGGCCACAGGCTCCTTGTGGAGGACCATGCTCTTGCCGAAGATGATGAACTCCGGGCGGTACTTCTCAATAACCTTCTTGGTCTCCTCCACATCGATCTTGTAGATGTTGTCCCTGCACACCGGGAAATTCACCACCGCCTGCCGCTCGGTGACCGGGTCGATGGCGATATAGTCGTGGAGCGCACCCATGGGCTGGGCGGAGAGGTGCCCGCCCTTGATGATGTGGTTGTTGAGGACGTAGCCCAGGCGCTTGGGGTCGTGCTTGCGGTCCAGACGGTTCTTCCAGTCCATGAGGGCGGAGAACACCGCCGTGTTGGACATCTGGCCGCTGACCACTCTCGTCTCCACCTCGGCGCAGCCGAAGTACTGCCGCATCTGCTCCACCAGAAGCTGCTCCACCTCGTCAATGAACTTGGTGCCCTGGTAGTAGAAAATATCCTGGTCATAGAAGGATTTGACCTTCTTGTGCTCGGCGTAGCGGAAGGCGGGGTCGGAGGCGCAGAGCATCTGCACCGCCCGGCTGGCGCTGTTCTCGGAGGGAATGAGGTTAACGCACTGCTTCTGCCGCCAGCGGTGGTTCTCCGCAGCCTTTTTGATGAGAGCCGCGGCCAGGGCGGGGCGGTTTCCGGCATCACCGGCGGCTTCGTCCTCGTCGGGCCTGTAGATGATGGGCCGGGCGAAGGGCGGCGCGTCCACCCGCATGTGGTAGGGGGGGATGACGGCCTTGAGCCGCTTGCCCCGGACGTCCACCTCCACGATGTCGTCCTCCAGCACGTCGCTGTTCATGTAGGCCAGGCCGATGGAGCGCTTGGCAGTATCGTCCAGAATTTTGGTGGCAAGGCCCTCGCCCTCGTGGCGGTAGTAGGGGACCATGGTGCCGCTTGTGACCCAGCCGATGTGCTCGCCGTTCCGGTAGATCTCCATCCCCGCCCGCATAACGCCCCGATCCAGCAGAGTGATAGGCTGAATACGCCGGGGCAGATCGGCCATATCATGGAAGTCCCGGTTCTGGATGCGCTTGAAGGCCTCAAACTGCTTTGCCAGGGCCTCCCGGCCGATGTAGTCCCCCTTCTGCCCGGAGAAGCTGACGGCGAACTTAGCCAGAGGCACCGCAAAGACGGGCAACTCGCCGCCGTCGGGGGCCAGGCCCATCTCATGGCCGTAGAGGGGCAGGGCGGCCTCCAGCCGGAGGGTATCCCGGGCCCCCAGACCGGCGGGCTTCGCCCCCAGCTCGACAAGCCGGTTCCACAGCCACGCAGCCCCGGCGCTCTCAATGTACACCTCGTAGCCCAGGGGTTCGCCGGTGTAGCCGGTCTTGGCCACCCGGACCGTGCGGCCCTCAAACTGAAGGGTGTTGAGGGCGTTTTTCATGGGCTCGGTGATGGCCTCTCCGCCGGAGAGAACGGAGAGAATCTCCTTGCACTTGGGCCCCTGGACGGCGATAGCGGCCCAATCGGCGGTGATGTTGGTGATGGTGCAGTCGTAGTCCTTGACAACGCCCATCAGGTGCTCCAGGTCCTTGCCGGTGTTGGCGGCGTTGACCACCAGGAGGAACCGCTCCTCCTCAAATTTGTAGAGATAGGCGTCGTCCACCGCGCCGCCGTTTTCGTTGGGGATGATGCAGTACTGGGCCTGGTTGAGGTCCAGGGCCATGACGTTGCTGCTGAGCACGTGCTGGAGAAACGCCACCCGCTCCGGGCCCTCCACCAGCAGGCGTCCCATGTGGGACACGTCGAAGAGGCTGCACGCGTGGCGGGTGTAGAGGTGCTCGGCCACGATGCCGCTGGGGTACTGGATGGGCATCTCCCATCCGCCGAAGTCCACCATGGAGGCGCCGGCCTCTACGTGGACATCATAGAGCTGGGTGCGCTGGAGCTCGCTCATAGGAAATCTCCTCCTTCAAAATTGGTCTGATTCCTGGCAGCAAAAAGGCACAAGGCCTGCTTTCCGGCAGTCCTTGTGCCTCCGTTCGATAACCTGAGAGATTCCCCTCCGGACAGCCGCCGGGGGTTGCACCTTCGGTGCGCGGCGCGCCGCGCTTCTCGGAGCATCGTCATGGCCCGGCCCTTTTGCCTGAGAGTTTCCGCGTTCCCCTTCGGCGTTCCGGCGCGAGCGCCGGAATCTCTCCCGAACCAATCATCCGATTCTCTATTCCATTTTCCAGCCCGGTCAGGGGCTTGACTGGGAGTATGCTACCACGCCGCCGGTCCGTTGTCAAGGCATTTTCCGCCGCCGGGAGACGTTTCGACGAAAGCAACGGTTTTCCAATGGCAAAACTGTGCATTTTCACCAACGCTCTTGCGGGCGGCGCAGCGGCGTGGTATGATGGAGAAAAAGGAGGTGGGACCCATGGGGCGAATTGCGGTTATCGACGACGATATCCATATC
>JAIEIQ010000024.1 GCA_029065305.1 Oscillospiraceae bacterium | reverse complement strand
GCTTGAGGATCAGCCCCGAGAGAATCGCCAGCACCGGTCCCAGGATGTACAGGGCGAACACCACCAGCCCCGCGTGGTCCGGGAAGAAGGCGGAGGTCATCAGGCCGTAGATAGGCAGGCGGGCTCCGCAGGACATGAAGGGCACCAGGAGGATGGTCATCCGCCGGTCCTTCTCGTTCTCCATGGTCCGGGCGCCCATGACGGCGGGCACCGTACAGCCGAAGCCCATGAGCATGGGGATAAACGCCTTCCCCGAGAGGCCGAAGTGCCGCAGGGTCCGGTCCATGACGAAGGCCGCTCTTGCCATGTAGCCGCTGTCCTCCAGCATGGAGAGGAAGAGGAACAGCAGGGCGATCATGGGCAGGAAGGTGATCACGCCGCCCACCCCGGCGATGACGCCGTCCACCAGCAGGCCGGTCAGCCAGTCCGGGGCTCCGGCGGCCTCCAGCCACCCAGACACGCCGGGGCAGAGGACCTCCTCCACAAACCAGGCGATTCCGTCGGAGAGCCAGGCCCCCGGGCCGCTGAAGGTGGCGAGAAACACCAGCAGCATCATGGACAGGAACAGGGGGATGGCCAGGTATTTGTGGGTGGCTACAGCATCGATGCGCTCGGTGAGGGTGGGCCGGCCCTCCCGGCTTTTTCTCTGGACCGAGGCCCGGACCACCCGCTCCACAAACCGGTAGCGGCTGTCCGCCAGCAGGGTTTCCCGGTCCCCCAGGGGGCTGGAGGCCTCGTACTCGGCGGCGATCTGGTCCACACGGCGCAGGGTGGTCTCCCCTAGGCCCAGGTCCTTCGCCGCCTCCTCGTCCCCCTCCAGGAGCTTGATCGCCGCCCAGTGGGCGGGGATGTGCCGCTCGTAGGCCCGGTCGTGGATGATCGCGCCGATGCGGTGGTGGATGGCGTGGGTGAAGTCGTCGTAGAGGTCGTCGGGCTCCACGGTGAGGCCCGTGTGCATCTGCCGGTGGGCCTCCTCCACCAGCTTCTCCAGGTTCTGTCCGTCCCGGGCGGAGATGGGCACCACCGGCACCCCCAGGTGGGCGGAGAGCCGGCCGCAGTCGATGATGTCCCCCCACTTCTCCACCTCGTCCATGAAGTTTACCGCCAGCACCATGGGCCGCTCCAGCTCCAGCAGCTGCATGGTCAGGTACAGGTTCCGCTCCAGGTTGGTGGCGTCTACGATGTCGATAATGGCGTCGGGCTGTTCGCCGATGATGAACCGCCGGGCCACCAGCTCCTCCATGGAGTAGGGGGACAGGGAGTAGATGCCGGGCAGGTCCACCACCGTGAAGCTCAGCTCCCCCAGCTTGGCGGTGCCCTCCTTTTTCTCCACGGTGACGCCGGGCCAGTTGCCCACGTACTGGTTGGAGCCGGTGAGGGCGTTGAAGAGGGTGGTTTTGCCGCAGTTGGGGTTGCCCACCAGGGCCACCTTCCACTGGCGCTTGTCGTGGGCGCTGGGGTCGTACCGCCGGGGGTGCTGGCGCTGCTCGTGCTGGTGGGCCCGGTGCATGGCCTCCAGATCCTTGGGGTCTGAACAGCCCATTGCACAGCGGGCGCAGTCCCCGTGGCACTCCGCCCCCAGGTGGTAGGCCGTCTCCGGCACGCTGTCCGCCGCCGCCCGGTCCCCGGCGGGGAGGACCTGGATCTGGGCGGCGTCAGCCTTCCGCAGGCTCAGCTCATAGCCCCGGAGTTGGACCTCCATGGGGTCCCCCAGGGGGGCGGTTTTGATCAATTTTACTACAGTTCCCGGGGTGAGTCCCATGTCGATGAGCCGCCGCTTGACGGCGCCCCGCTGGTTGCCCACCTGCCGGATGACACAGCTCCCCCCCACCGCCAGCTGGTCGAGGGTCTGGAGCTCCCTGTTTTGTTGCGCATTCATCGGATCGCGCTCCTCTCTTCCTGAAGTTCAGCACAAAGTTAGTTTATTCTAACTATCGCCTTTTGTCAAGCCCCTTTGGCAATTTCTTTTCCAGCCGCCGGCGTCCCAGACCCAGCGGGCGCATCCACAGAAAAAGCCCAGAAGACACACCGTGGTGCTTCTGGGCCTGTATACCGCTAAACGCCGGCGCTATGCTGTCCCGCCGTCCTTGCCGCACAGGACGGCGAGGATTTTGGCGTAGATCTCCTCCGGCTGGTCTTGAAAGCGCCTGCGGATATCCATCGCCAGCTCCCGCCGGGTGACCAGCACCTCCAAACGCATCAGGCTGTCCAGCTCGTCGCTCATGGACAGCTCCACCGTGTAGCCGCCGCCCTCCCGCTCCCGCACACCGGCATGCACCAGGGCCTGCCGCTTGAGCTGTTCGTTGCTCACCGCCAGATTCTGCTCCGCCCGCAGCCGCACCGCATAGGGCAGTCCGCTCTCACAGGCGGCGCTGTTGCGCCGGCCCTTCTCCGTGACGGCGTACCGGCCCTCCCGCAGCTCCAGGTGCTCCGTGCGCACCAGATCCGCCAAGCACTCGGAGAAGTTGAAGTAGTCCACCCCTCCGTCGCACAGGCTCAGCTCCTGGAGCACCTCAAAGGGTGCGGGCTCCACCAGGCGGGAGGCGATATAGAGTATCAAAAGCTTAATCTCCAGCTTATCGCTGATAAAACCGTGTTCCTGCATGGCGCGCCTCCTCTCTCCCGGCATACACTGGTATTATACCTGCCCGGGGCCGATTTGTACAGACGGAATTTTCACCAAAGCCGGGCGGGCGCATAGACTGGAATGAAGGCGGACGCCTTCCCTGTTACTTACAGTTACTTCATTAGGAGGTCCATTATGCCTGAACGCATCGTACCCGGCCCGGTGTCCAACATGCGGGACAACTGCGAGGCCGTTTGCATCCATACGAAGAAAATTTATGACTCCTGCCGCGATAAGGACTGCATCGAGGATCTGCGCTTCTATCCCACGCTGTCCTCTCAGGACGTGCTGGGCCGGGCTCAGACCGTCAAGGGCGGCAAGGCGGAGCTGCTCTACACCTACATCGACGTGGAGCCCGTGGTCTTCAACCGGGGCTTTTACACAGTGGATATGCGCTACTTCTACCGCGTCACCCTCAACGCCTACTGCTCCTGCCCCCGTCCGGTGGAGGTGGAGGGCCTGTGCGTCTTTGACAAGCGGGTTATCCTCTTCGGCAGCGAGGGCAACGCCAAGATCTTCTCCTCCCGGGCCCGCCTGGACGCCCTGGACCGCCAGCAGATTGAGCAGAGCAACATGCCCTTAGCCGTGGTGGAGGCCGTGGATCCCAT
>JAIEIQ010000239.1 GCA_029065305.1 Oscillospiraceae bacterium | reverse complement strand
GTCCAGGACCATCTCCCGGATTGTCTCCCGGCTCAGGGGAAATTCTCCGTTCAGCCAGTTCAGCTCCGCCTCGTGGGCGTAGAAATCCGGGTAGTACCTGTGCCCGCCCACGTGGTCCCAGTGGATATGGGTGGCGACCGCCGTTACCGGCAGGCGGGTGAGCGCCTCCACCTCCCGGGAGATGTCACAGATGCCCAGACCCGTGTCAATGAGGAGGGCCCGGTCCCGGCCCTCCAGGAGGTAGCAGTGGGTCTCCTCCCAGTGGCGGTACTCGCTGATAATATGGGTATGCCCGTCGATCCTGTCGATGGTAAACCAGCTGCTCATGGGATATCACCTTTCAGTTGAGTTTTTGCTTGAGCTCGTAGAGCAGGTTCATGGCCTCCAGGGGCGTCAGCGTCTCCACCTGGGTCCGGCGCAGACGGTCCACCGCCTCCGCCTCCCCCAGCGCCGCCATGGACACCTGGTCCGCCTGGGGCGCGGCCAGCAGGGGCGCCTGGTGGCCCGACTGGCTCTCCAGCTCCTTGAGAATCGCCCGGGCCTTTCGGATCAGCCCCTCCGGCAGGCCGGCCAGCCGGGCCACCTCAATGCCGTAGCTCCGGTCCGCCCCGCCGGGGATGATCTTCCGCAGGAAAATCAGCTCCTCCCCCCGGCTCTTGATGGCGATATTGAAGTTCCGCACCCCGGCCAGCTCCCCCTCCAGGGCCGTCAGCTCGTGGTAGTGGGTGGCGAAGAGGGTCTTGGCCCCCAGCTTCTTTTTGTCCGCGCAGTGCTCCAGCACCGCCCGGGCAATGCTCATGCCGTCAAAGGTGCTGGTGCCCCGGCCGATCTCGTCGAGGATCAGCAGGCTCCGGCCGGTGGCGTTTTTCAGGATCTCCGCCACCTCCGTCATCTCCACCATGAAGGTGGACTGGCCCGCCGTCAGATCGTCGCTGGCCCCGATGCGGGTGAAGATCCGGTCCACCACCCCGATCCGGGCCGATTTGGCCGGGACGAAGGACCCGATCTGGGCCATGAGGGTGATGAGGGCCACCTGCCGCATATAGGTGGACTTGCCGGCCATGTTGGGACCGGTGATAATGGCAACCCGGTCCTCCTGCTCCCCCATGTAGGTGTCGTTGGGGACGAAGAGGGCGTCCCGGAGCATCCGCTCCACCACCGGGTGGCGTCCCTCGTGGATCTCAATGACGCCGCTCTCGTCCACTGCGGGGCGGCAGTAGTGGTTTTTCACCGCCGCTCCGGCCAGGGAGCACAGGGCGTCCAGCTCCGCCACGGCGGCGGCGCTGGCCTGGACGCGGGCCATCTGGGCCCCCACCTGCTCCCGGAGCTTGACGAAGAGCTCGTACTCCAGGGCCACCACCCGGCCGCTGGCGGTGAGGATGGTGTGCTCCAGGTCCTTGAGCTCCTGGGTGATGAAGCGCTCGCAGTTGGCCAGGGTCTGCTTCCGGATGTAGTCCGCCGGGACCAGGTCGTAGTAGGACCGGCTGACCTCGATGTAGTAGCCGAAGACCTTGTTGTAGCCCACCTTCAGGCTCTTGATGCCGGTCTTCTCCCGCTCCCGGGCCTCCACCTCGGCGATGACGCCCTTGCCGCCGCTGAGGATATGGCGGAGCTTGTCCACCTCCTCGCTCCAGCCGTCCCGGATGAAGCCCCCCTCCCGGACAGAGAAGGGCGGGTCGTCGATGATGGACTGGCAGAGCAGCTGGTAAACATCCTCCAGAAGGTCCAAAGAGCTCCCCAGCTCCCCCAGCCGCCCGGCGGCGAAGGGGGCCAGCTGGGCCTTGAGGTCCGGCAGCTTCTCCAGGGAGGCGCGGAGGGAGGCCATATCCCGGCCTCCGGCGCTGCCGTAGACCACCCGGCCGATAAGCCGCTCCATGTCCCCGACGCCGGAGAGGGCCGCGATAAGCTCCTCCCGGCCCACCGTCTCCTTCACCAGAGCCTCCACAGCGGACAGGCGGCGGTTGATGGCCCCCACGTTCAGGAGGGGGCGCTCCAGCCAGGAGCGCAGGAGACGGCCCCCCATGGCGGTTTTGGTCTTGTCCAGGACCCAGAGGAGGCTGCCCCGCTTCTCCTTCCCCCGGAGGGTGGCGGTGAGCTCCAGGTTCCGCCGGGCGGTGAGGTCCAGCTCCATGAAGCGGCCCTCCTCGTAGTACTCCAGCTCGTTGATGTAGGTTAAATCGGTCTTCTGGGTGTCGTACAGGTAGCGGAGAAGCGCGCCCGCAGCCATGACGGCGGCGGGCCTGGGGAGGCGGGCGGCGGCGTCCCTCCCGAACTGCCGCTCCACCTGCCCGGCGGCGGCGTCCAGCCGGAAGGGGGCCCCGCCGCAGTTCTCCGCCCGGCAGTGGAATTTCTCCCGCAGCGCCTCCAGCAGCGCCGCCTGCTCCCAGGCGGCGGGGCTGAGGACCGCCTCCGCTGGGGAGAAGCGGCCCAGCTCGTTGAGGACGTGGTCCAGCCGCCGGGGGCCGGCGAAGGCGGTGGCGTGGGCCTTGCCGGTGGTGACGTCGCAGAAGCAGAGACCGGCGGCGTCCTCATCCAGATAGATGCCGCAGATGTAGTTGGCCTGGTTCCCCTCCAGCAGGGAGGCGTCCACGGTGCCGGGGGTGACCACCCGGATGATGTCCCGCTTGACGATGCCCTTGGCGGCGGCGGGGTCCTCCATCTGCTCGCAGATGGCCACCTTGTAGCCCTTGGCGATGAGCCGGGCGATATAGCCGTCGCTGGAGTGGTAGGGCACGCCGCACATGGGGGTCTGCTCCTCCTCGGGCTTGCTCCGGTCCCGGGTGGTCAGGGTGAGATCCAGCTCCTGGCTGGCCAGCAGGGCGTCCTCGTTGAACATCTCGTAGAAGTCGCCCAGGCGGAAAAAGAGGATGGCGTCCTTGTTCTGCTTCTTGATCTCCAGGTATTGGCGCATCATGGGGGTCATTTCAGCCATGGCGGTATCCTCTCTTTCTCTGCTTTCTCTGTCCTCGGGCTACACAATCTCTCCAAACAGCGCCCAGGTGTTGCTGCCGGTAATCGCTGCGTCAAGATACTGTCCAATCAGATCGGGGCTTCCCTTCAGATGCACCAACCGGTTTCCCTCGGTGCGGCTGGAGAGGGGCCAGTCCCGGTCCCCGCTCTCCCCGTCCACCAGGACCCGGACGGTCCTGCCCACGTATCTCCGGTGGAGCTGGCCGGAGATCCGGTTCTGGACCTCCAGCAGCTTGTCAAACCACACCTGCTTCTCCGCCCGGGGAACAGGGTCCGGCAGCCTGGCCGCCGGCGTGCCGGGCCGGGGGGAGTAGAGGAAGGTGAAGAGGGCGTCGTAGCCCACCTCCTCCACCAGCGAAACCGTCTCCATGGCCTCCGCCTCCGTCTCCCCGGGGAAGCCGATGATGATATCGCTGGTGAGCACGATATCCGGCATGGCCTCCCGGGCCTGCCGGACCTTTTCCAGATACTGCTCCCGGGTGTAGCCCCGGTTCATGGCCTTCAGCACCCGGCTGCTCCCCGACTGGACCGGGAGATGGAGCTGCTTGGCTACGTGGGCGCATTGGGCCATGGTGCGGAAGAGCTTCTCCCCCGCGTCCTTGGGGTGGCTGGTCATGAAGCGGATTTTATAGTCCCCGGGGATCCGGTCGATCTCCGAGAGCAGGTCCGCGAAGTCCATGGGCTTCTCCAGATCCTTGCCGTAGGAGTTCACGTTCTGGCCCAGCAGGGTGATATCCCGATAGCCCTCCTCCGCCAGCTGCCGGATCTCCGAGAGGATATCCTCCGGCTTCCGGCTCCGCTCCCGGCCCCGGACGTAGGGCACGATGCAGTAGGAGCAGAAGTTGTTGCACCCGTACATGATGGAGACCCAGGCCTTCACCCCGCTCTCCCGGACCACCGGCAG
>JAIEIQ010000238.1 GCA_029065305.1 Oscillospiraceae bacterium | reverse complement strand
GATACCCCGCGCCCACCCCCAGGACGCCTCCGGCCAGGAAGGCGATCCCCGCCGCGGACAGGCCGGTGAAAAGGCTGTTGAAGAAGCCCCGGGAGATCTGGGCGTAGATATCGACGCCCAGGTTGTCCGCCCCCAGCCAGTGATCGGCGGAGGGGGACTCCAGGGAGGCGGCGGAGGGCAGCTCCCCGCTGTGGGGGTAGAGGACCGCGCCCCAGAGAAATACAAGAAAGATCAGGGCAAAGAGCCCGCCGGGCAGGACAATCCGTCTCATAGCCGCCCTCCCCGCCGCCTGTCCGTCAGGCCGTTGAGCACATCCGCCGCCAGGAGGCTCAGCAGGACCAGCACCGTGGACAGGAGGAACACCCCCTGGATCATGGGGTAGTCCCGGTACTTCACCGCCTCCCGCATCACCGTCCCCAGTCCGGGGTAGGCGAACACGTTCTCCACCAGCAGCGTCCCGCCCACGGCCCCGCCCACGCTCAGGAAAAACCGGGCGGCGATGGGCGGCAGGGCGTTGGCCAGGATATACCGCCGGGCCACGCGCCCCTCGGGGAGGCCCTTGGCCCTGGCGTTGAGGAGGTAGGGCCGCTCCAGAATGGCGAGGAAGCTGGCCCGGGCGGTGAAGTAGAGCTCCGGCGCAGTCACCGCCGTCAGGGCGGCGACGGGCAGCAGAGCGTGGCGGAGGATGTCCAGAGCCCGCGCCCACTCCGTGGGGTAGCTCCCGAAGGGGGTGACGGCCCCGGACAGGGGGATCCAGTCCACCCGGGCCGCAGCAAAGAACAGCAGCAGCACCCCCACCAGGAAGGAGGGCGTCTCCGCCAGTCCGGAGAGCAGGCCGTAGAGCACCCGGTCCGCCCCCCTGTGCCGGACGCACACCAGGGCCAGCGCCACCCCCAGCACCAGGCTCAGGCCCAGGGACGCCCCCATGATCAGGGCCGTCCAGGGCAGGCGCTGGGCGAGAATCTCCGTTACAGGGCGGCGGTAGTGGACGCTGTAGCCCAGATCGCCCCGGAGGTTTCTCCCCACGGTCCCGGCCAGCTGGGCCGCGAAGGGCTTGTCCAGTCCGTAGTATGACCGCAGATACGCTTTGTACTCTGCGGAGGCCTCCGTGGTGCTCTCCTCTCCGGCGGAGGCCCCCTCGTAATCGAAGGGGTCCCCGGGCATGAGCCGGGGGATGGTAAAGTTGAGCAGATAGATGGCGGCGAAGGAGCAGAGCAGCAGGGCTATTTTTTTCAGCATACAATCTCCTCTCCGCCTCCGGTGAACAGACCCGTCAGCGGGCCATAAACGAAAGCCTGTTTTGCTCCGCCTGCTGGTAGGCGTAGGTCTTCATCCAGCCGTCGTACCAGTCCCTCCGGTACATGGAGTAGGTGGACTCGTTGCCCAGGACAAAGAGGGGAATCTCCTGGCTCACCAGGTACTCCAGCTCCTGGAAGATCCCCTTTCGGGCCTCGAAGTCCGTCTCCAGCAGCTGCGCCTCGGCCAGCCGGGTCATCTCCTCATTGCTGTACCCCCGGGGACCCATGGAGTGGGGGCTGGTGCCGCTGTACTTGGAGCTATCGGAGAACAGAGTGCGCATGTAGGAGGGGGGATTGTTGCCCCAGCCGCCGTTGCCCACAATGGCGAACTCGTAGTCCCCGCTGTTGACCCGCTGGTCCCGGCTGGCGGAGTCCACGGCCTCCACCTCCACGGTCATCCCGGCGGCGGTCAGGTTGTTGCGCACGATCTCCGCGATGCTCACGGCGTTCGCTCCGTCGTCGATGAGGAGCTTCACGGTGAAGCCTCTCTCCGCCAGCACCGCCCGGGCCGCCTCCGGGTCGTAGGGGTACTGGATGACGTCCTCATTATAAAAGAGGCTCCCTGGGGGCACATAGCCCGCGCTGCCCACGCTGCCGGCTCCCCGGAACACGTTGTCCACAATGGACTGCCGGTCCAGGGCGGCGTAGATAGCCCTCCGCAGCTCCAGGTCCAGAAACTCGGGGCGGGCCTCAAAGTTGATCAGCATCTTGTAGCCGCTGTCGTTGGTCTTCTCCACAAGGCCGATGGAGGGGTCGTTCCGGTAGGTGTCCGCCAGATCGGCGGGCATGGAGGTGATGTCGATCTCGCCGTTCTCAAAGGCCAGGAGCTCGTCGCTGACAGGGACGAAGAGCACCCGCTCCGCCGCCGGCGTTCCGTTGACCCAGCCGTCAAAGGCGGTGAACTCGTAGCTGCCCGCGGCCCCGTCGTAGGCGGTGCAGCGGTACGCGCCGCTGCCAATGAGGCAGTCCGGGCCGGTGAAGGCGTTGGGGTCCTCCACCGTCTCCCAGATATGCTTGGGGAGGATCACGGCGGAGCCCAGGCTGGACAGGGTGTCGGCGGTGGCCTCCCTGACCGTGATGGTGATGGTGCGCTCGTCCACGATAGTGCAGTGGTCCACCAGGAAGCCGTCCCCGGCGCCGAGGGTGTTGGCCGCAGGGGGGTGCTCCCGGAAGTATTCCACGGAAAAGGCCACGTCCTCCGTGGTCAGCGGGTGTCCGTCGTGGAAGGTGAGGCCCTCAAAGAGGGTGAAGGTGTAGTCCAGGCCGTCCATGCTCCAGCTCTCGGCCAGCCAGGGCACGTCGCCGGTCTCGTCCTTCTCCAGAAGGCTGGCGAACACCAGGCGCATCTTGGACTGGCCGGGGCCCCGGGAGACATGGAGGAAGGGGCTGGGCGTGCCCCAGTCCGTTCCCCCGGCCAGCTTCAGGGTATCCACCCGGTACGTGCTCCCGGTCTGAGCCGGTTCACCGGCGGAGGGCGTGCCCGGAGCGTCCGCGCGTCCGCCGCAGCCGGAGAGCAGGCAGGCGGTCAGAATCCATAAAAGAAACAGATTTTTTATTCTCATGAAAGGTCCTCGCTTTTTCTTGGTTTGCCGGCGGAGTTTATTATAGTCAGGCCGGCGCGCTTGTACAAGCCCCTGCGGGGGATGTTTTTTGGGGAATAATTGGGAAGGGGGCCCGCCGGCCGGCGGACCCCCCCTTTTTTTCATCCCTTCTCCACAATCAGCGCCCCCAGCTGCTCCCCCAGCAGGCGGGCGGAGAGCAGGGCCTCGTCCAGGCTGTTGCCCGCCGCGCCCATCTCGATGAGCAGGCACCCCGGGGTGATGTGCTGGTTGTACCGGGAGTTGCGGACGGTGATGGGCCGCATGAGGGTGGGGAAGCTGTCGGTGATCCGCTGCTGGAGGACCGCCGCCAGCTTCAGGTTCTCCCGCCAGTCCGGGTGCTCCAGCCCGCCGCCGTCGGTGCCGATGACCAGAGACATCTGGGCGGCGTTGACCCCGGCCACGGCGCTGACCACCTTGTAGGGGCTGCCCTCGCTGTCGGAGATGGCGTCCCGGTGGATATCCAGCACGTAGGCGATGGTGGGATACTCCTTCAGGTACTCCTCTACCGAGCTCAGGGAGCGGTTATAGGCCCCGCTGTACTCCGGGTAGTCGTGGAGGGTTTCGTCGTGGAGGACCGTGAGCCCCGCCTCCTCCAGGGTCTTTTTCAGCTCCTCCCCCACCCGGACCACGTTGAAGCGGCTGTCCGTGGTCCGGCTGTCGCTGCTGGGGACGTACTCCTGGCCCGCCGGCATGGTGTAGGCCTCGCTGCCGTGGGTGTGGACGATGAGGACCTGGGGGCCCTCCTCCTCCGAGAGGGCGGCGGCGAAGGTTCCGTCGAAGATGGAGGCGTCAAGCTCCCGGTCGGAGCGGTTGTTGATGTACACGTCCCCTGTGACCACGTAGCCCTCCGGCGAGGTGGGCACCAGGGTCCGGGCGGGGACGCCGTTGTCGGCGAAGAGGAGGGGCGTCTCCGGCTGGGCCGGATCCTCCTGGATGGGGCCGGTCTGTTCGGCATCGGGCCGGGCGGGCTCCTGG
>JAIEIQ010000237.1 GCA_029065305.1 Oscillospiraceae bacterium | reverse complement strand
ACGCGCTCGCCGTTTTCATCCACCCGGAGGATGATGAACTGGCCGGGCTCGCACTTCCGGGCCACGGCGGGGGCCTCAATCTCCATGAGGGTAACGGTGGGGTTCAATACGCGCTTTTTCACGATCCGATACATAGTGTTTCCTCTTTCCACTTAGATTCGGCTGTTTGGCAGTGTCCGTATGCGCTCACACGCGGTTTTATTGTAGCACGCTTCCCGGCCCCCGTCAATTCCCGCCGCCCTTTTTCTGCCGGATTTTCTTCGCGTTTGTCACCGCCCCGGCGGCCCGCTCTCCGGCAGGGCCACCCGGCGGCCCTCCACCGCCACCAGCCCCTCTTCCCGGAGCTTTTTCAGCTCCCGCATCATGGCGCTGCGGTCGGTGCTGATGTAGTCGGCCAGGGCGCTGAGGGTGAAGGGCAGCGTAAACGCATCCCGCCCCGCCTCCAGGCGGCAGAGCTGGAAGTAGCACAGCAGCTTGTCCCGGATGCTCCGGCGGCTGAGGACCTCCACCCGGCGGCTCAGCCGCCTTGCCTGATCCGCCACCAGCTGGAACATGTTCTCCACCAGGCGGCTGTGGTGGGCGCAGGCGTTCTCACAGCGCTTCATGATGTGGGCGTACTCCATAAAGAGCACCTGACAGCGCTCCACCGCCGCCACCTCCACCCAGTCCCCCAGCTCCGTGGTGAAGGCCAGGGCCTCTCCGAACACTCCGCCGGTCTCCACCCGCTCCAGGATGGTCCGGGTCCCGGCGCTGTCGTAGCGCACCAGCTCCGCCGCGCCCTGGACCACCACCCCCACCTCCCCGGCGTCCTCGCCGTAGGTGTAGACCTTCTCCCCCGGGCCGAACCGGTCCCAGCGCATCCGAAAGCAGCGGATCATCGCCTCCACCTCGCGGTCGGTGATGCCGCGAAAGATTGCGAACCGTCCATAGTCCACAGATACCGCCCCCTCTATCTTGTGTTTCTCTCATGGAACTTCTACGATATATTGAAAATTTTTTGAGAAGCTGTTGCAACAGCAACAGCGTTCTCCCCGGCACCATGATATACTGAAATCCACAAAAAGTAAAGCATATTTTTACCGGCGCTCTCCGGAGCGCCATAGAGGAGGATGCGGATCATGATGCAGATCAATGTAACGGGCGGGGCGCTGGACCGGCGGGAGCTGGACGCCTATGTGGCCCGGGCCAACAGCCGGTACCCGGTGGGGACGGTGCGGGCCCTGGACGTCCATGTGGACGGGGACTATGTGGATTTGAAGTACCACCTTGCGGCCCGGCCCTTCTCCCGGATCCGGCGGATCACCGGCTATCTGGTGGGAGATATGAGCCACTGGAACAACGCCAAGGCCGCAGAGGAGCGGGACCGGGTGAAGCATATCTGAAGCGCTTCCGTCCGGAAGTTCCACAGAATCTCCCCCGCTCGCCGGGCCAATACAGCCCCGGACAGCCTCAGACCGCCCCATGGGTTTTCCCCACGGGGCGGTCTGCTTCTCTGCCCGGCTCCTACTGGATGCCCGCCACCGTATACCCGGCGTCGGTGACGGCCTTGGTCAGGGCCTCGTCGCTGGCCTCGCCCTTCACCGTGGCGGTGCCGGCCTCCAGGTTCACCGTGGCGGTGACGCCCGGCAGGTCGTTGAGGGCCTTCTCCACTCTTCCGGAGCAGTGGGCGCACATCATGCCCTCGATCTTCATGGTCTTTTCCATTTCTGCTGTTCCTCCTTGTTCTGTATTGATTTCTTCTATGGGCTGGGACGCGACGGGACAGCCCGTCAGACAGATGGTCCCGGTCTCACTGGTCATCTGGGGGGCGCGGGAGCGATACCTGCTCCGGAAAAACCGCAGGCGCAGGGCGTTTGTCACCACGCACACGCTGCTCAGGCTCATGGCGGCGGCGGCGAACATGGGGTTGAGCTGCCAGTTCAAAAAGTAGTAGAACACCCCCGCCGCCAGGGGAATCCCCAGGCTGTTGTAGAAGAACGCCCAGAACAGGTTCTCCTTGATATTCCGGATGGTGGCCCGGCTCAGCTCCACGGCGGCGGCGGCGTCCATCAGATCGCTCTTCATGAGCACGATGTCCGCGCTCTCAATAGCCACGTCGGTGCCCGCCCCGATGGCGATGCCCACGTCGGCCCGGGCCAGGGCGGGGGCGTCGTTGATGCCGTCGCCCACCATCGCCACTGTCTTCCCCCGGCTCTGGAGCTCCGCCACCTTCCGCTCCTTGTCCTGGGGCAGAACCTCGGCCATCACGTCCGTGACCCCCAGCTGCTCGCCGATGGCGTCGGCGGTGCGGTGGTTGTCGCCGGTGAGCATGATCACGGAGATGCCCAGCTCCTGGAACGCGGCCACAGCGGCCTTGCTGGTGGGCTTGGGGGTGTCGGCCACGGCGATGAGCCCCAGCATGGTCCGCTCCTTGGCGAAGTACAGAGGTGTCTTCCCCTGGGCGGCCAGCTCCTCCCCACGGTCCAGGAAGAAGCTCAGCTCCACCCCGGCCTCCTCCATCATGGCCCGGTTGCCGCCCAGGCACCGGGCTTCCCCCAGCACCGCCATTACGCCCCGGCCGTGGACGGCCCGGAACTGCTTCACCGGCGTCTG
>JAIEIQ010000236.1 GCA_029065305.1 Oscillospiraceae bacterium | reverse complement strand
GCGGACAGCCGCTTGCGGATGGTGTTCATCTCGACGATGTCCGCCCCGCAGGCCAGGAGCTGGTTGGTGACATCCTGGAGCTCCTCCGGCGGGATCAGCGGCTCCTCGAACAGCGCGCTCCCGCCGCCGGAGAGCAGGAAGAGAACCGTGTCCTCCGCCTTCAGACCACGGGTCATTTCCAGGATATCCCGGGCGCCGCGAAAGCTCCCCTCGTCCGGCACCGGGTGTCCCGCCTCGCGGCATATGACGCCGGGGATCTCACCCATGACGTGGCCGTATTTGGTCAGCACGATCCCGCGCCGGAGGGGCCGGTCCAGATACCGGACGGCTGCGGAGGCCATCTGCCACCCGGCCTTGCCCACGGCTGCCAGATAGAGGTCCTCCGCCAGATCGATCCGCGCCAGCGCCCTGCGCACCGCCGCGTCCGGGCGGACCGCGTCGATGGCCGATCGGACCACCACCTCCGCGTCCCGCCGCAATACCTCGTTCATCCTCTTCACCTGTCCCTTTCCGCCTTGCGGCTGCGCCGGTACGGCGCTCCTCCTTATTATGATACCCGGCGCGTTTTTTTGCAAGCGGTTTCCGTCAAAAGCACCGCCGCAGGCAGGGTGGAGGGGCTCGCTAACGGAAGAAGCGTCCCCTTTCCACCGGTTTTTGTACATTCCCCCATTTGACAGAAAGCGCCGTATCTTGTATGATGTAGTCGAATCGCATTCCGCGATGACCGCGCTTCCCCGGGATCGTCCGTGGGGGAGATGATGCAAGGAGTGATATCTATGAGGAAGTCCGCATGGGCTTTTGCCTTCTGCCTGCTGGCGCTGCTGGAGACAGGCTGTGCTTCGGCTGCGGGGCCGGTCCCGCAGTCTGTTGGCTCTTTGGAGCCAACAGAAGCCTCTCTGCATATTGAGGCGCTGGCGGACGCGCCGCCTCCCGCCGTGGAGGAGGTTGTGGAGACCGAAGACGCCCGGGAGCCGGAGGAGCCCGATGAGGCCGCTCCCGCGCTGGACCTGGAGGAGGTCCGGGCCCTTCGGTTTGAAGACGTTCCGGCGGAGGACCCCCGGGCCGGGTGCATCGGCTACGCCGCCCTCCGGGGCTGGATGCAGGGGGTGGACGGGGACCGGTTCGACCCGGACGGTTTTGTTACACGGGCGGGGCTGATGACGGTCCTGCACCGCGTTGGCGGCGGGGAGGTGTCTGAAAGGATCCTGATCAGCTTTCAGGATACGGATACGGACGCATGGTACACCCAGGCCGTGTCCTGGGCCGTGGAGGCCGGGGTCGCCTCCGGGGAGGCGGACGGGTCCTTCGCCCCCGACGCCAGGGTCACCCGGGAGCAGCTGGCGGTGTTCCTGTACCGTTTCGCCGCCCAGGGGGAGGCCCCAACAGGCGGTCTGGAGAACTATCTGGACGGCGCGTCCGTCCAGTCATACGCCCGCGAGGCCATGGCCTGGGCGCTGGAGAAGGGCCTGCTGGCAGGGATCGTGGGGGATACCATCCATCCGAGCCTCCCGGTCTCCAGGGGCCAGCTTGCCCAGGTGCTGACGGTCCTGGCGGCCCGCTCCGAGGAGGAGCCTGCGGCCTGCGCGCTGGCGGAGGAGATATCCCCTGCGGCGGCGGAGAGTGTCAGCCGTGCCCGCCATCAGGAGATCCAGGAAAGGGTGGAGGCAGTGGCCTCCAAGTACGGCGCGGCGGGCGTGCAGGTGGCAGTCATCGAGGACGGGCGGGTGTCGGACGCCTACACCTGGGGCTGGGCCACCAAGGGCTCCGACCGGATGACGCCGGACCACAAGACCCGCGCGGCCTCCATTACCAAGGTGGGCGTCGCCATGGCGGCCATGGCCCTCTATGAGGACGGCACGATCAGTTTGGACGAGAGCATCGGGACCTACTGGGGCGTGACGGTGAAAAATCCCTACTACCCCGACGACCCGGTGTCGGTCCGCGCCCTGCTGACCCATACCTCCTCCATCCCCGTCCTGGACGATGATGCCTCCCAAGCCCGCTGGGCGGTCCAGGACCGGCTCCAGTCCGGCGGTTTCTCCCAGACGAGGCCCGGGGCGGTGTCCTCCTGGCAGTACAACAACTACGCCTACGGCGTGCTGGGGCAGACTCTGGAGATCGCCTCCGGGAAATTCCTGGACGACGTGATGGAGGAACACTTCTGGGAGATCATGGAGATCGATGGGGCCTTCGAGAGCGGCAACGTGAAGAACAGGGACCTGCTCTGCACGGTCTATCAGTACGGCGGCGTGGGCCGCAGCCTCTCCGCCATGAAGAGCAACACCCGCCGGTACAATCCGCCGGGGGCCACCGGCGCCTACTTCTCCGGCGGCTTGACTATGAGCGCCGTGGACCTAGGGAAGATGACCGCCCTGCTGGCCAACGACGGGCGCTACGAGGGCCTGCAGCTGCTGAAGGCGTCCACAGTGGAGCTGATGGAGCAGCGCTTCGCGTCCCCGCTGCCGGACGGCACCTGGCAGGCCCTGGGCCTGCGCTCCCAGGACAGCCTGTATGGACGGAACGCGCTGTACTACCACACCGGCAGCGCCTACGGAGTGTTCAACTGCATGTCCTACGACCCGGAGACCCGGGACGGCGTGGTGGTCCTGACCTCCGGCGCCAGCGGCGTGAAGGACGAGAGTGGCATCTACGCCGTGTGCGGCGAGATCAGCCGGTATATCTACAATGTTATCGCGTAATGGAAGGAGTTTTCCCATGATGCAGCGAATACTGTCCCTGCTGCTCGGCCTGGCCCTGCTGGCCGGCTGCGGCCGGGAACTGCCCGCCTCCGGCGGCGTCCAGGACCCGCCAGCCGCCGCGCCGGAGGAGGTCCTGGCGGAGCCGGAGGAGACGCCGGTGGAAGTTCCTGAGGAGCCCTCAGAGCCGGAACCTCCCGCCCCCACCACCGCAACGCTGGCGGTCTGCGGCGACGCCATGAGCCACATGCCCGTTACCAACGACGCCTGGGACGGGGAGAAGTACGACTACGTGCGGGTGATGAGCGGCGCGAAGTCCCGCGTGGAGGCGGCGGACTATGCGGTGGTGAATCTGGAGACCACCTTCGCCGGAGGGCCCAAGTATTCCGGCTATCCGGCCTTCAACTCCCCGGACGGCATGGCCCAGGGGCTGAAGGATCTGGGCTTCGACCTGTGCCTCACCGCCAACAACCACAGCCTGGACAAGGGCTGGTCCGGACTCAGCCGCACGCTGGACGTGCTGGACGAGACGGGGCTGGCCCACGTGGGCACCAGCCGCTCCCAGGAGGAGCGGGATGCCAACCTGGTGGTGGCGGACGTGGGGGGCATCTCGGTGGCGTTCCTGGGCTATACCTACGGCACCAACGGCATCCCCGTGCCCAAGGATCATCCCTACTGCATCAACGTGTTCAACACCGACTATCTCTCCGGCCTCCGGGAACTGGACAGGGACCGTCTGGCCGCCGATCTGGAGCAGGCGAAGGCCGCCGACGCGGACCTGATCGCGGTGATGATCCACTGGGGCGTGGAGTACCAGACCAAGCAGAACGCCTACCAGGAGGAGGTCGCGGACTTCCTCTTTGCCAATGGCGCGGACATCATCCTGGGGGGGCACTCCCACGTGCCCCAGCCTATGGAGCTGCGCACGCTGGAGGATGGGCGGCAGGGGTTCGTATGCTACTCCCTGGGCAACTTCATCTCCTCCCAGAACGACGAGTACACCGACACTACGGCGGTGCTGACCCTGGAGCTGACCCGGGACAATGAGACCGGCGAGGCCCAGGTGACGGGGTACAGCTACGCGCCCATGTATATGCTGGACCGGGAGGCGGGGGCGAAGCCCCGCTTCCAGCTGCTGGACGTCTATGCGGCGCTGGCCTCCGGGGAAGCGGGGGAATCCCTCACGCGGCGGCTGGAGAAGGCGGTAGCGGACTGCCACAAGATATTTGGCGCGGCGGGTGACCCTGAGGCCGCGCCTGCGGAATAAGAAAAAGCCCCCGGAAGGGGGCTTTTTCTTATTCCGTTGGAAAGGTCCTTCCGCCGTTACTCTTTTACATACCGCAGCACCGGGTTCCGGGCCGCGCCGACCTCGTCCAGGCGGCGCACCGGGGTCTT
>JAIEIQ010000235.1 GCA_029065305.1 Oscillospiraceae bacterium | reverse complement strand
CCCCCACCCGGCAGATCCCCCGTGACACGCTGCCGTAGTCCGAGACGGTGTTGCCCAGCCGGTAGCCCAGCATGGCGTGGCAGACGGGGTCCGGATTCTCTCTGGAGAGGAAGCGGTACGCGGCGTCAAAGGCTCCGGGGCCGTAGTAGTCGTCGGCGTTGATGACCGCGAAGGGCCCGCGCAGCGCCTCCCGGGCGCACAGCACCGCCTGGGCGGTGCCCCAGGGCTTCATCCTGCCCGCCGGAACAGCGCACCCCGCCGGCAGATCCTCCACCCGCTGAAAGGCGTAGCGGACCTCCATCCCCCGGGAGACCCGGTCCCCCACAGTCCGGCGGAAGTCCGTTTCTATCTCGTCCTTAATCAGGAAAACCACCGTCTCAAAGCCCGCCCGCCGGGCGTCGTAGACGGAGTAGTCCAGAATGCTCTGCCCGTGGCTCCCCACAGGGTCGATCTGCTTGAGCCCGCCGTACCGGCTGCCCATTCCGGCGGCAAGAACCAGCAAAACAGGTTTTTCCATGGTGTTCCTCTTCTCCTTTATCGTTCCGCGGCGGATAAGCGCCGCCTCTGGTGTCAGGATACCACATACTTCCAGAAATGTAAACCGGGGAGAACGGGCGGAATATTTAAATTTTCCTTAGTTTTCATCCCCACCGGCACAGTCCTCCCCGTACCGGGCCAGGGCCTCCCGGGCCAAGTCCCCCAGGGCCCGCCGGGCCTCCGGGGGCTCCAGGATTTTCGCCTTCCCCCCAAAGGTGAGCACCCAGGCCAGAAACGTGGGGCTCACATCCACCTGGGCGGAGACCAGAACCGTGCCGTTCTCCCCTGCCCGGTAGTGGGCCCGATCCCCGAAGCGGTCCCGGGCCACATTGAGCAGCTTCCCGTCCAGCTCCAGGAGCAACCTCTGGCTGCTGCCGCTGTGCATGTCGAAGATGGCCCGCACGTAGCTGGCCAGATCGAAATTGGGGGGCAGCTGGGCCCTGGGCCGGTCCGTAACCTCCAGGGCGTCCATCCGGTCCACCCGGAAGTGGATGTACTTCCCCTGATCCGGGCGGTAGGTGATGAGATAGTAGTTCCGGTCCACGCACAGCGCCACCGGGGACTCCTCATACCATGCCCCGCTGCGGCGGTAGATGCGCCGGCCCTGGACGGACCAATCGAAGTACCGGAAGCGGATCAGCCTCCCCGTCTGGATGGCCCGGTCCATGGCGTCAATGAGGTAGTAGAGCTGTTCGTTGGGGGTTTTCAGCCGGTTGAGGACATAGACCTGCCGGTTGAGGCCCGCCGCCTGGTGGGAGCTGGTCAGAGTCTCCAGCTTGCCGATGAGCTCCATGCTCTTTTTCGCCGTGAGAAAGGGGGACGCCTGAACCACGTCGATGAGCAGCTTCACCTCCGCCAGCTGGAAGGTCCGCTGGCCCAGGTAGTAGTTGTGGGTTTTGGTCTTGGTGTGGACGATGTCCATCCCGATGGTCCGCAGCAGCTCCAGGTCGTCATAGACCGCCTTCCGCTCGGCGGAGATGCCCTGCCGGGCCAGATACTCAATAATCTCGGACACTGTGAGGGTGTGGTCCTCGTCGGTCCGCTCCTGGAACAGCTTGGCCAGATACAGGGGCCGCGCACGCTTCTGGGGCATAAGCCTCCCCCCTTACGATGCCGCCGTGTAGACGGTATCCGGGCTGTAGAGCGCCAAAAACGCCGCGCCCTCCTCCGTCTCCAGCAGGGCCTCCGCCAGCGCCGCCCGGAAGTCCCCGTCCAGCTCCTCCCGCGCGCCGGTGACGGCGAGGACCCTCCCCGGAGCGGCAAGCACCGGGAAGGCGTCCGCCTCCCGGGCCTCGCAGTCCTCCTCCGGCAGGCAGGCGGCGTCCACGCCCCCGGCGGCCAGAGCGTCTCCGGTGGGTCCGCCGGCGGTGCTGATGGTGATCTGAACCTCCTCCACCGTCCACGCCTGCCCGGCCAGCGCCGCCTGGAGCAGCCGCTCCAGCTCCGCTCTGCCCTCCAGGACCCGGTCGGTGTCCTCCCAGTCCACCACCAGCTCCACCGTCAGCCGCTCCAGAGCGCGGCCCTCCTCCTC
>JAIEIQ010000234.1 GCA_029065305.1 Oscillospiraceae bacterium | reverse complement strand
AGGATCATGGAGATGCCGTTGCCCACGCCGAACTCATTGCACTGCTCGCCCAGCCACATCAGGAAGCTGGAGCCGGCCACAAAGGAGATGATGATCACCAGGGCCGCCCAGATGCCGTCGCTGGTCAGCATACTCTGGCCGTTGAAGCCCCTCTTCAGGATGAAGAAGTAGCCCAGGGCCTGGAGCAGGGCGATTGCCACGGTGGAGTAGCGGGTGATGGACTGGAGCTTTTTCTTGCCCTCCTCGCCGCCCTCCTTCTGGAGCCGCTCCAGGGCCGGAATGGCCACAGTCAGCAGCTGGATGATGATGGAGCTGTTGATATAGGGCTGAATACCCAAGGCAAAGACGGTGGCCTGGGCGAAGGCGCCGCCGCTCATGGCGTTGTAGAGCCCCAGGATGGTGGTGCCCATGCCGTTGAGGTAGTCGCCCAGCAGATCCGTGTTCACATAGGGCACCGCGATGGCGCTGCCAATGCGGTAGATAACGAGAATCAGCAAAGTAAAATAGATCTTTTTCCGCAGCTCGGGGATACCCCAGGCCTTGCGTACTGTTTGGATCATGCTACTTCACCTCCGCCTTCCCACCGGCCGCCTCGATGGCCTCCTGAGCCGACTTGGAAAATGCGGAAGCTTGTACTGTCAGTTTCTTTGTAATCTTCCCATTACCCAGGACCTTATAGCCGTAGGTGCACTTGCTGAGGATCCCCTTCTCCAGAAGGGCCTCGGCGGTCACAACGGCGCCGCTGTCAAAGGCGTTCAAGGCGCTGAGGTTGACGATCTCCAGGGGCTTGGCAAAGATGTTGTTGAAGCCCCGCTTGGGCACCCGGCGGGCCAGAGGCATCTGGCCGCCCTCGAACCCAACGCGGACGCCGCCGCCGCTGCGGGCCTTCTGACCCTTGTGGCCGCGGCCGGCCGTCTTGCCGTTGCCCGTACCGGCGCCACGGCCCTTGCGCTTCCCAACATGGGTGGAGCCGGCGGCGGGAGATAATTCGTGCAGATTCATAGGTCCGGTACCTCCTTACTTGGTCTCTTCCACTTGGAGCAGATAGCCGATCTTGGCGATCTTGCCCCGGGTGGGTGCATTGTCGGGCTGCACGGTGGTGTCACCGATTCTCCGCAGGCCCAGGGAGTTGGCGGTGGCGATGTGCTTGGCCAGCCTGCCGTTGAGGCTCTTGACGAGCTTGATGTTCAGATTTGCCATAATCCCGTCTCCTCCTTACCCTACGATCTCTTCCACGCTCTTGCCGCGGATGCGGGCCACCTCTTCGGGGCCCCGCAGGCTCCGCAGGCCCTGGAAGGTGGCGGCGACCACGTTCTGGGGGTTGTTGGAGCGCAGGCACTTGGCGCGGATGTCCTTGATCCCGGCGGCCTCCATGACCGCGCGGACGGGGCCGCCGGCGATGATGCCGGTGCCCTCGGGGGCGGGCTTGAGCATCACCCGGCCCGCGCCGAACTCACCGATCACCTCGTGGGGGATGGTGGCGCCGGAGACGGTGATGTTCACCATGTTCTTCTTCGCGTCCTCCAGGCCCTTGCGGATGGCCTCGGGGACTTCTGCGGCCTTGCCCAGGCCGAAGCCCACCTTGCCCTTGCCGTCGCCGACGACCATCAGGGCGGAGAACTTCATGACGCGGCCGCCCTTGACCGTCTTGCTGACGCGGTTGAGGTAGACGACCTTCTCGATATACTCGCTCTGGGGCTTTTCAAATCTAGCCATAGTTTTGTTCTCCTCCTCCCTTAGAATTTCAGCCCGCCCTCGCGGGCGCCTTCGGCCAGCTCGGCCACGCGGCCGTGGTACAGGTAGCCGCCCCGGTCAAAGACAACGGTCTCGATGCCCTTGGCGAGAGCCGCCTTGGCCACGGCGTTGCCGACCTCGCGGGCGGCGGCCTTGTTGTTGCCGCGATCCAGCTTCAGGGAGGAAGCGGAGCACAGGGTGACGCCGCTGACGTCGTCAATCACCTGGGCGTAGATGTTCTTCTCGCTGCGGAACACGTTCAGACGGGGGCACTGGGCGGTGCCGGAGATCTTCGCGCGCACGCGCTTGTGCCTCTTCAGGCGCTGGGCGTTGGTGTTGGGTCTTTTAATCATTTCAGCTCGCCTCCTTACTTCTTCGCGCCGGTCTTACCGACCTTACGGCGGATGACCTCGTCCACGTACTTGATGCCCTTGCCCTTATAGGGCTCCGGGGGACGCTTCTCGCGGACCTCGGCGGCGAACTGGCCCACCTGCTGCTTGTCGCAGCCGATGATGACAACCTTGTTGGGGGCGGGGACCTCAATGGTGATGCCCTCCACCTCGGGAACGGTGACCTGGTGGGAATAGCCGATGTTCAGCACCAGGTTCTTGCCCTCCTTGGCGGCGCGGTAGCCCACGCCGTTGATCTCCAGCTCCTTCTTGTAGGTCTCGTGGACGCCCACCACCATGTTGTGGAGCAGGGTCCGGGTGAGGCCGTGGAGGGAGCGGTTCTCCTTGGAATCGTTGGGGCGCTTGACGTGCAGGACCTCGCCGTCCCGCTCGATCATCATATTGGGGTGGAACTTCTGGGTCAGGGTGCCCTTGGGCCCCTTGACGGTCACTACGTTGCCCTCGGCGACGGTGACTTCTACGCCGGCGGGGACGGTAATGGGCATTCTGCCAATTCTACTCATGTCAATACCCTCCTTACCAGACGAATGCCAGGACCTCACCGCCGACATGGGCCGCGCGAGCGGACTTGTCGGTCATGACGCCCTTGGAAGTGGAAATGATAGCGATGCCCAGGCCCCGCAGGACGCGGGGGAGCTCCTCCGCGCCGGCGTAGCAGCGCAGGCCGGGCTTGCTCACCCGGCGCAGGCCGGTGATGACCCGCTCCTTGCCCGCGTTGTACTTGAGGGTAATGCGGATCACGCCCTGGGTGCCGTCGTCGATGAGCTGGAAGCTCTTGATATAGCCCTCGTCCAGAAGGATCTGGGCGATGGACTTCTTCATGTTGGAAGCGGGAACGTCGACGGTCTCATGCTTGGCGCTGTTGGCGTTGCGGATACGGGTGAGCATATCCGCGATGGGATCTGTGATGTGCATGGGTGGTTTTCCTCCTCATTTGAAGTTACAGCCTGCCGGCTGTTTAGGTGTTGAGGTATCGCCACGAATTGGGTAATTCACGGCGACCTTTCAACATCCTGTTGACAAACAGAACGGTCCTCTTACCAGGACGCCTTGCGCACGCCGGGAATCTCGCCCTTGTAGGCCAGCTCCCTGAAGCAGATGCGGCACACGCCGTAGTCCCGCAGGTAGGCGTGGGGGCGGCCGCAGATCTTGCAGCGGTTGTAGCGGCGGGTGGAGAACTTGGGCTCGGCCTGCTGCTTTAGAATCATAGACTTTTTAGCCATTTTTTAATCCTCCCAAATCAGCGCTCGAAGGGGGCGCCCACCTGCTCGAGCAGGGCCTTGGCCTCTTCGTCGGTCTTCGCGGTGGTGCAGATGATGATGTCCATGCCGCGGATCTTGTCGATCTTGTCGTACTCGATCTCAGGGAAGATGAGCTGCTCCTTGATGCCCAGAGCGTAGTTGCCCCGGCCGTCGAAGGAGTTGGGGTTGATGCCGTGGAA